>NZ_JBJEHW010000092.1:9713-15570 GCF_051876455.1 Parafannyhessea sp. | reverse complement strand
GTCCTCGATGGGGATGCGGACGTCCTGGCCGTCGCGCACGACCCAGACGGACTCCGCGCGCGTGATCATGTTGCCGCGGAGGGCAAGGTGCGAGCGGCTCTGCACATGGCGCTCCATCGCGGAGGAGAGCTGCAGGAAGAATATGATCGTCCCAGCCTCGTCAAACGAGCCGCGCAGGATGCTCGCGGTGATTGCCGTCGCGTCGAGCACCTCGACGGTGAGCTCGCCGCGAACGAGGTGCGCGAGGCCCATCGCCACGAACCTGAGCGCCTGGAAGGTCACCCACATGGCGCGCAGCGGTGTGGGCAGCAGGAGCCTCCTCAGGAAGTGCGCGCCCGCGAGGCGCGTGACCTCCATGGCAAAGCGGTTGTTCTCCGTACGGACCTCGATGGCGCCCGATGCCTCGTCCACGCCGGGCTCGGCGGTGGGCAGCGCCAGCACGTCCAGGGAGCGCACGGCGAGAAGGACCTCATCGCGCGTCGCAGGAGCGAAGACGACCAGGATCGAGCCGTTCGACGGGTGCACATCCGCCTGGCGTACGCCATTTAGGCCCATGAGCGCCTTTGCGACGCCACGGGCCTCTCCCCCGTCCATGAGAAGGGCGCCGCAGCGGAGGTGCAGGCGCCCAGGCAGTTCAGAGACGATCGTGTAGCGCATGCGACTAGGCCTCGGTCCCCGCCTCGTCCACCTTCTGCGTGACCTCCTCGCGGATGCCGGCCTCCAGATCCTTGAGGCGCTCCGCGACGGCGGCGTCGATCTTGGCCTGGCGACGGGCTGCGGCGCGCTTGTCGGCGGCGTCGTCCGCGATGGACTGGGTCTCGGCGCTCACGGCGTCGCCCACCTTCATGCAGCCGGCGGTCACGCTCACCGCGGCCTTGTGGAGAAGACCCCCGCTCGCGAGTCCGGCGACCGCGCCAGCCGCGGCAGCGCCGCCTGCGAAGAGCCAGAAGTGATGACCAACCATGACAAACCCCTTTCAGTCGCCTAACCTTTCGGCTACGTTCGCATGCCTCGGCGGATGGGGCAACTCCAAAGCGACCGCATGCCCCAATCGGACGGGTCGTCACGTTGCCGTCATCTCGTGCCTTGGGGTCGAGCTTTCGTACCTACGCCATCCTTTCCATGCGTGGCACGCCATTCCCTCGGCGTCGCGCCCATGATGTCGAAGAAGGCGCCGGCGAACTTCGAGGGGTTCGAGTACCCGACGGATGCCGCGACCTCCGCAATCGTGGAGTCGCCCTCGAGCAGGGCACGGGCAGCGACCCTCACGCGATATTCGCGGTACCACGCATGGAGGGGAATCCCGAACGTCTCGCGGAAGGCCTCCTTGAGGACGGTCGGCGAGGTGTCGCACAGCGCCGCGAGGGTGGGAATCGTCTTTGGGTCCGATACGTCGCCCATCATCTCCTTCTGGGCGCGAAGGGCGATGCAGGCGTGTCGTGCTCGCGTCGATGCGACGCCCCGGTCGACGCGGCCGCGCGTTGTCGCCGAGGGCGACGCGGAGAGGCACCCGAGCATCTCGATGGCCTTGAGGCGGACGTGGCCCACGTCGCACTCGTTCACGAGCCGATAGGTCTCCGCAAAGACTCGCGCACACTCGGGGGTCGCGTGCGTAACCAGTACGGGACGCTCGGGAGGCACCATGCGCCGTATCGACTCCACGTTGACCTCGAGCCCGGCGAAGACGCGACGTATCGATGCCGGGAGCCTTCCGCAGTCGACGGAGAGTACGAGCCCCTCGGCACGGCCGCCGCGCAGCTCGATGCCCACGGCACCGACTTCCGGCGAGACGATCGCCACGTCTCCCTCGACGGCCCGCAGGCGGCTGCCGTCAGGCAGGACGATGGCGCACCCGCCAAGGCGCACGTGGCCGATGCGCAGGGTTTCGGGCATGAGGCGAAGCGTCCCGCTGGCCTGCTCCGACAGGAGGGAGCCGCGCAGCAGGACCATGCCATGGGCAAGCTCGAACCACTGGGGTGCGGGCGGCTGCGCCGGCGACCACGTCACGCCCATCCGAGTTCCCGCTCGCAGGCATCGCGTATGGCGACGCACGCACCTGAGACCATGACGGAGAACGCGAGCGCGGCAACCATGCCCATGTCCATCGTCAGCACCACCTTCCCGCGCGAATGCGCGCATCGGCAGCTCGATCCACCTGGTCGCGGGCCGCGCTGCCATCCCGAACTGGGACGGCCCCCTCCCCCGCTCGTGACAGGGAAGGGGGCCGCCCTGGAAAATCTACCGAGCCGTCCTACGCGATGGACTCCTCCGTGAGGCTGTCGAGGATGTGCTCGTCCTTCTCGTCCCACTTGGGCATGGGGCGGAAGAGCTGGAACAGGAGGCCGGCGAGGACCACGAAGGCGACCACCGTCCAGAAGCCGAAGTTACCGAAGACGACGAGCTCGTAGAACTGGTTGATCAGGAGGCCGACGATCCAGCCGAAGCCGCACTCGTAGCCGATGGCGAACCAGAACCACTTGGGGTCGTCCATCTGCTTGCGGATGGTGCCCATTGCGGCGAAGCACGGGGCGCAGAGCATGTTGAACGCGACGAACGCGCACATGGCGCCGACGTGGAGCGTGCCGGCGATCGTGAACATGTTGGCGAAGCCCTGCCACATGGTGACGGAGTTCTCCGTCGCGCTGCCGAGGCCGTAGAGGACGCCGAACGTGGAGACGAGGTTCTCCTTCGCGATGAGGGCGGAGATGGTGGATGCGGTGGCCTGCCAGTTGCCGAAGCCGAGCGGCATGAAGATGAAGCTCAGCGCGCCGCCGATGCCGGCGAGGATGGAGTAGTCCATGTAGGTGTCAGGCGCGCCGGCCATGCCCTGCAGGTAGCCGAAGGAGCCGCTGCCGCCGCTCCAGCCGGCGATGCCGAAGTTGGAGAGGAACCAGATGCCGACGGCAGCCGCGAAGATGATCGTGCCGGCCTTCTTGACGTAGGCGCTCACGCGCTCCCAGATGTGCAGCGCCCAGGAGCGGATGCTGGGGAAGTGGTAGTCGGGAAGCTCCATGACGAAGGGGACGGGCTCACCCTGGAAGGGCTTGGTCTTCTTGAGCATGACGGCCGAGACGATGATGGCGACGATGCCGAGGAAGTAGAACATCGGGGCGACCCACCAGGCGCCGTTGTCAGCACCGACGAGCACGCCCATGACGAGCGCGATGATCGGGAGCTTGGCGGAGCAGGGAATCATGGTCGTCAGCATGGCGGTCATGCGGCGGTCACGCTCGTTCTCGATCGTCTTGGTGGACAGGACGCCGGGGACGCCGCAGCCGGAGGAGACGATCATGGGGATGAAGGACTTGCCGGAGAGGCCGAAGCGACGGAAGACGCGGTCCATGACGAAGGCGACGCGGCTCATGTAGCCACAGTCCTCGAGGAAGCAGAGAAGGACGAACAGTACGAAGATCTGCGGGATGAAGCCGAGGACGGAGCCCACGCCGCCGATGACGCCGTCGACCACGAGGGAGATCACGACGTCGCTTGCGCCGGCGTTGGTGAGCCAGCCGGTCACGGCGTTGGGGATGGAGTCTACGAAGCCGCTGTAGTCGTGCTGGTCGGGGGCCGGGGTGCTCACGGCCTTCTTGAAGTCCGCGAGCGTGACCTTGCTGATGACGTCGAGCTTCTGGCCGCTCTTGAGGATCGCGTTGCCGTCCTTGTCGAGCTTGGTCACGAGCTTGCCGCCGTTGTAGGTGAGGTTGCCGTCGCCGTCGTGCTCGGGCACGTTGGTCGCGACGACGCCCTTGGCCTCCGCCTTGGCCTCGAAGCTCCTGAGGAGCTTCTTGTCCGCGGAGGAGATGTCACCGTCTGAGACGGCCGCCTCGACCTTGGAGGTGTCGATGCCCTTCTTCTTGGCGGCGGCGATGTAGCCGTCGATCTTGTCGGAGTAGTACTGGCTGTCGTAGGCCGCCTGGTCCTTGTTGTACTGGGCCTCGGACGCGGAGTTGACGAAGAAGCCGTCGCTGAACAGGTTGTCGTTCACCCAGTCGGTGGCGTTGGTGCCCACGGTGCCGATGGCGATGTAGTACACGAGGATCATGATCGCGATGAAGATCGGCAGGCCGAGCACGCGGTTCGTGACGATGCGGTCGATCTTCTGCGAGGTCGTGAGCTTCTTGGGGGCCTTCTTGACGCAGGCCGCCATGACGTCGGCGATCCAGTCGTAGCGGTCGCTCGTGATGATGGACTCGGAGTCGTCGTCGCGGTCCTTCTCGACCTTGGAGATGACCTCCTCGGCGGCGTCGAGCTGCTCCTTGGTGAGCGTGAGCGACTCGAGGGCGTCGGCGTCGCGCTCGAAGACCTTGATGGCGTACCAGCGGCCGAGGTCCTCGGGCACGGAGCCGGCGATGATCTTCTGGACCTTCTGGAGCGCGTCCTCGACCTCGGGCGAGAAGCACTTGGGGCCCTTGGCCGCGACACCCTTCTTGCCGAGCTCCACTGCCTTGTTCAGGAGCTCGTCCAGGTTCTTGTTGTGGAGCGCCGAGACCTCGACGACGGGGACGCCCAGCATCTTGGAGAGCCGCTTGGTGTCGATGACGTCGCCGCGCTCCTTGAGCAGGTCGCACATGTTGAGGCCGACGGCAACGGGGCGGCCGGTCTCGAGGACCTGCGTCGTGAGGTAGAGGTTGCGCTCGATGTTGGTGACGTCGAGCAGGTCGACGACGGCGTCGGGGCGGTCGTTCACGAGGTAGTCGCGCGAGACGACCTCCTCGGGCGAGTACGGCGAGAGCGAGTAGATGCCGGGCAGGTCGACGAGGACGACGTCCTTGTCCTTCTTCCACTCGGCCTGCTTCTTCTCGACGGTGACGCCCGGCCAGTTGCCGACGTAGCCGTTCGAGCCCGTGAGCTCGTTGAACAGTGTCGTCTTGCCGCAGTTGGGGTTGCCGGCGAGGGCGATGTAGAACGTGTCTGCCATGAAGCCTTCCTTGCATGTTGTTGCGTGTATTGAATGCCTGGTAACGTGCGGAATGTTAGTAACGGGTAACTCTCCGCGCAAATAAAAAGGGACGTCGTCCCCCTGCCTGCTACGCCTTGGTAACGTCCTTCACCTCGACGCAACGGGCCTCGTCCTTGCGCAGGCTGAGCTCGTAGCCGCGGATGGTGACCTCGATGGGATCGCCCAGCGGCGCGACCTTGTGCACCAGGACCTCGGTGTTCTTGGTGACGCCCATGTCCATGATGCGGCGCTTGATGGCACCCTCACCCGTCAGCTTGGACACGACGCACCTCTGACCAACCTTGACGTCCGAAAGCGTTGGCATGCTTCCCCTTTCCTAAAGAGCCGCGCAGCGCGGCGCTTGCAAAAACCAGAGTCCCGGGACGCTCGTCCCTAGCAGGTGACGATCTTCATCGCGATGTCGCGGTTCAGGGCGAACGTGGCGCCCTTGACCTTGACGACGACGTCGCCGCTCACGCGCGATACCACCTGCACGCTCGAGCCCTGCACAAAGCCCATCTCGGCCAGGTGCTGCCTTAGCTCCTGCTTGCCGCGCACGCGCGCGACGGAGACGGTCTCGCCCTCGTTCACCATCGACAGCGGCAGCTGTGCGCCGGAGCGCACCTCCCGCTGCGCGGCGACCCTACCCGAGCCAATCGTGTTGTCCATAACGCTCTCCATGTACTCCTCCGATGCATGAGACTCCATGAAGTTAGATGGCACTAACTACATGGAATAGTAGTACACCGAGGCTAACTATTGGGCGACAATTGGCAATTTTCTGACAAATTGAGAAGGACGCACATCCCGAGGGTGCGCGTCCTTCTCCACTTCATGCCTCTTGAGCTGGGGCTTTATGACCGTGTGTGGCCTTGCGTCGGCTGTCGTCGCCGTTTGTCGCTACTTCTTGCGGCGCAC
>NZ_JBJEHW010000092.1:0-9613 GCF_051876455.1 Parafannyhessea sp. | reverse complement strand
TGTGTGGCCTTGCGTCGGCTGTCGTCGCCGTTTGTCGCTACTTCTTGCGGCGCACCGGGATGGGCTTTGGCGGCGTCTTGGGCTTCTTGTTGCCCGCCATCACGACGGCACCCTCCTTGCAGGCCTCCAGGCAGCGGCCGCACTGGGTGCACTTGCGCTGGTCCACCACGTGCACGAAGCCGGGCTTGCCCATGATGGCTGCGTCCTCGCAGGCTTCCAGGCAGTCGCCGCAGCCGGTGCAGCGCGACACGAGGATGTGGTACGTCTTATACGCGTCACAGTCGCCGGCTGGGCAGGCCTTGCGCGTGTAGTGCGCGGCGACCTCGTCGCCAAAGAGCGCGAGCGCCTGGCGCACGGTCTTGGCCATGGTGCGGCCCACCTCGCAGAGCGACTGCTCCTCCATCACGGGCGCGAGGTCCTGCAGGAGCTCGACGTCGCCCGGCTGGCCATGCCTGCGGCACACGTCGTGCATGACGGCGGCCATCTGGAACGAGCCCTCGTGGCCGAAGACGCAGTGCCCGCAGGTCTCGTGGCGGTACTCCTGGCAGATGCGGTCGAGCGCCTTGGCCGCGCAGTCCTCCGGCCCGAGCACGCGCACGACGTCGCACGCGAGCGTGACCTCCGTCGCGTCCGCAGGCAGCACGTCGCCCTGGGGATAGCCCAGGTAGACGGCCTTGGCGCCCTCGACGCCGGCGGCCTTGGCAAGATCTGCGGCCGTCGTGCGCACGGGAAGCTCCACGGGCTCCGCGGCGTCGTTCAGCCACACGAGCTTGGTCTGTGCGCCGTCACCGGCAAGCCAGGCCTCGCCGCCCACGAGGGCGTCCTCGCAGGAGCCGGTCACGGCCGAGGGTATGGGCTTCTCGCCCATAAAGAGGCGCCGCGCCGCGGTGTCGTTGCCGTAGACGTAGCCAAACGACGCGTCCGCGCGGGCGACGGCCACGCCGGCGGACTCGAAGGCCTGGCAGAGCGCGTCCTCCCCCGCCGGGAGGACCACGCGCGCGCCCTCGGACGCGGCCTTGCTGACGGCGGCGTCCACGTCGCGCCTGAGCAGCGTGAGCGCTGCGGGTGCCTGCGCGTAGGCAGGCATGAAGTTGACGATACGTGCCATGCGGATCCCCCCTAGTACTCGTTCCAAAGAAGCGGCTTGGTCAGCGTGAGCCTCAGGTCGCACTGCAGGCAGCGCGAGGCCTCGCGCTCGGCCTCGTCCTTCGAGAACGGGCACTCGTAGGGCTCGAAGCTGCCCCTGCGCTCGCTCGCGGCGGCAATCCTGGGCATGACAGGCCCGTCGTAGAAGCCCTCGGGGGCCTTGCCGATGTGCGGCTGGACGGGGTCCTCGTCGAGAAGGACCTCGGAGATGTCGCCGTCGCCGCCCAGGAAGCGGTCGATCGCCTGGCTCGCCTCGCGTCCTCCCTCGATTGCGGCGATGACGGACTTGGTGCCGGTCACGGCGTCGCCAGCCGCGAAGACGCCCTCGACGCTCGTGCGGTGGTCGGAATCCGCCACCACGTACGGGCCGTGCGTGAGCTCGAGGCCCATGTCGCGGGTGTCCTCGGGCTTCTGCCCCACGGCAAAGATCACGTGATCCGCTGGAAGGGTGAGTTCCCCGCCCTCCACGAGCTCCGTCACGGGGCGGTGGTCCTCGTCGAAGTAGAACTTCGCGATCTTGTGGATGGTCATGGAGCCAACGTGGCCGGGGTTGTCCGGGTCCTCGTTTATGGACGAGAAGGCATACGCGTCATGCAGCGTCACGCCCTCCTCCGCGGCCTCCTCGCGCTCCTCGGGCGTGGAGGTCATGACCGCCTCCGCCTCGAGGCAGCACACGTCCACGCTCTGGGCGCCCAGGCGGATGGCGGTGCGGGCGCAGTCGTAGGCGACGTTGCCGCCGCCGAGCACGACCACGCGGCCGCTCACGTCCATCGGCTCGCCCTTGCGGGACGCCTTGAGGAAGTCCGTGTTGCGGATGACGCCCGCAAGCTCGTGGCCCGGGGTGGGCAGCACGGTGCCGTCGAACGTGCCCACGGTCACGAGGACCGCGTCGTAGTTGGCGCGCAGCTCGTCCAGGGAGTGCACGCGCTCGCCGCAGCGGATCCGGACGCGCGGCTCCGGGTCGTCTGCCTGCGTGACCTTGAGGATCGTGTCGATCTCGCCATCGAGCACCTCGTCGGGCAGGCGGTAGGCCGGGATGCCGTAGCGCAGCTGGCCGCCGGCCTCGGCCTCCGCCTCGATCACGGTGACGGAGTGGCCCTTCTCGGCAAGGTAGTACGCGGCCGTGAGGCCCGCGGGTCCGGCGCCCACGATGGCTACGCGCTTGCCCGTGGGGGCGTCGTGGCGCGTGCGGGCCATCCACTCGCCCGTGTCGCGCACGGCGGCCGCGCGCTTGAGGCGGCAGATGGAGAGCGCGCCGTGCAGGTGGTTGCGCTTGCACTCGCCCTGGCAGTTGTGCGTGCAGATGGAGCCCAGCGTGTTGGGGAAGGGCACGCGCTCGCGAACGACGGCCGTGGCCTTCTCCCACTCCCCCGCCTTGGCATGGCGCAGGTAGCGCGGGATGTCGATGTGCGCGGGGCAGCCGGAGCGGCACGGCACCACGTTGTCCTCGCGGGAGCGCTCGGGCCTGTTGAGGCCGAGCACGTCCACGATCGAGCCCGTGGGGCACACCTCCACGCAGGCGCCGCAGAAGCGGCAGCCCGCCTCCTCGAGCGAGACGTGGCCGTCGGTCCCGATGCGGATGCCGTCCTCCGTGCGCTGGTAGTCGAGCACGCCCACGCCGCGCAGCTCGCGGCAGGCGCGCACGCAGCGGCCGCACCTGATGCAGCGCGTGAACATGTGCGTGATGAGCGGGTTGGAGTCGTCCGTCGGGACGGGACGGGTGCGGCAGCGCCAGCGGGCAGGCGACACGCCCATGAACTGGTACATGCTCTGCAGCTCGCACACGCCGAACTTGGGGCAGCCCGTGCAGTCGGACGGGTGCGTGGCCAGGATGAGCTCCATCGCCATGCGGCGCACGTCCTCCGCCGCTTTGGCGTGGGAGTCGACCACCATGCCCTCGCGCACCTCGGTCTTGCAGGCGGGGACGGCCAGGCCCTCCCCGTCCACGACCACGGAGCAGAGCCGGCAGCCGCCGACCGCCTCGAGGTCGGGATGCTTGCAGATGTGTGGGATGAAGATGCCGGCGTCGAGCGCCGCGTCCAGCACGGACGCGCCCTCCCGCGCCTCCACCTCCGTACCGTCGATAGTAAGCCTCACGTGAATTTCCTCTCGCCAGGGCGCCCCCTGCGCCCTATGCCAAGGGGGTGCGGCCCGGGGTCCCGGGACCGCACCCCCTCGTTCAGTTACCTAGGGAACTAGTCCCAGTCGTCGTCTCCGGCCGTGGCCTCCGCGACCTTCTCCGCCGCGTTCTCGCCTGCGATGCGCCCGGAGTTCAGGCAGAAGCCCATCGTGTTGCCGGGAATCGCGTAGTTGTAGGAGTCGCCGTAGATGGTGCAGGCGTCTGTTCCCACGCAGTAGAGGCCGTCGATCACCTGGTAGTCGTCGGTCATGACCTCCATGTTGTGGTTGATGAGGACGCCGCCCAGGGTGCCGTACGCGCCCACGTACTGGCGGCACGCGTAGAAGGGACCCTCCTCCAGCGGCATCATGAAGACGCGCTCCTTCTCGAAGAGCTCGTCGTAGCCCTTCTCGCACATCTCGTTGTACTCCGCCACGTTCTTGGCGAGGCCCTCGGGGTCGATGCCGATCTTCTCGGCCAGCTCCTCCAGCGTGTCCGCCTGGGCGATCACGTGCTTGCCGTTGCCGTCGAGGTACGTGTCGAGGTCGCGCTTCCACTGCTCGTCAAAGCCCTGGTACAGGTCCTTGGGGTGCACGTGGCTCACGATGTCGGGACCGTCCTTCTTCCAGTGGCGCAGCATCTTGGAGTCGAAGATCGAGAAGCCCACCTTGCCGGGCAGGTGATTGATCGCGTTGCCCACGAACGTGGTGTTGAAGATGTCGTCCTCGGGCATGAAGCGCTCGCCCGTGCGGTCGCACCAGTAGCACGGCTGGCGGAAGGCGCCCTCGACGTAGAAGTGGTTCATGTTGTCGGGCAGCTGGTACATCATCTCCATGCTGACCGGCGTGTGGCCTGCGCCGACCTCGTGGCACATGTTGAAGCCGTCGCCGTCCATGCCCGGCACCGCGAAGGAGTAGAGGTTCTTGCCCCAGTCGAAGCCGATCTGGTCATGGATCATCTTGGCGTTGTTGCCAAAGCCACCCGTCGCGACGATGACCTCCTGGCAGGAGATCGTGACCTCCTCGCCGTCCTTGTTGGTGGCGACGACGCCGCACACGGCGCCCTCGTCGTTGGTGAGGAGCCTCTTGCCCGGGCACTCGAACATGAACTCGACGCCCAGCGCCGTGGCGCGCTCGGTCATGCGCTTGGTCATCGTGGTGGCAGCGCGCGGGCCCGGCTCGGAGCCGTCCTCGGGCTGGACCACGTGCCAGGTGTACTCGCCGTCGGCGTAGGCGCGGGTGCGCTCGCGGGCGCGGAACGCCGGGCGCACGGAGTTGAACACGACGCCGATGTCCTGCAGCCACTTGATGGTGTCGCCGCTCTTGAAGTAGTACGCGCGGACGAGGCGCGGGTCCACCTGGTAGTGGGTGTAGAACATGTGGCGGCGGAACAGCTCGCCGGGCGTGACCTCGATCATGGACGCGCGCTGCACGGGCGAGCCGGCCGCGCACGGGCCCATGCCCATGTTCGCGGCGCCACCGGTGTTGGCGGCCTTCTCGAGCGTGATGACGCGGGCGCCTCCCTCCGCGGCGGCGATGGACGCGGCCAGGCCGGAAAGGCCGGCGGCCACTACGACGACGTCTGTCTCGAGCTCTTGTGCCATGGGACTCCTCCTAAGACGAAACCCTTACACCGCGCACGTGCGCGGACGAATTCTTCCTCAATTCTTGCCACGCGCCCCCGCCGTGCCTATGTGCAGACGAACAACAATTGCCCGCCGCCGCGGCCGCGCACTGTGCGCGCGTGGAGTCAAGGCAAGGCGCCGGGGAGAAGGACGCGTCCCTCTCCCCGTGACCTCGCCTTGGGTGCGCTAGCGCTCCGGCATGCTCGGCTGGATGAACTCGCGGTAGCGCCTGACGCGCTCCTTGTACGCGTCGCCCTTCTGCAGCTGGGCGAGCTCGCCCTCCATGCGGCCGATGTCCTCGCCGTGGATCTGCTTGCCCTCGGCCGTGTCGTGCGCGCGGAAGAGCCCGCGCTCGTCGTAGCACTCGTCGTGGCGGTACTCGACCTCGACCTTGCCGTCGACCACGTGCACGTGGCCCTCGAGGCCGCACACGGAGCAGATGGCCTTGTCGGTCCCGGGGACCAGATAGAAGTCGTTGGCGTTGCAGTGGGGGCAGACGCCCTTCTCGCCCTTGTACTGGGCGTGCTCCGGGTCCTTGGCGGCACGGGCCAGGTTCACGCCGATCTGGTGCGCGCGTGCCACGACCTCGTCGTCCATGAGGGCGCGCTTGCTCCAGGGCACCCACTCGTTGTCGATGACCCTCCACGTGGGCGTCATGGACTGGATGGCGTGGTCGGACTGGGCGTGCGTGCCCCAGTCGGAGCCGCCGATGGCGATGTAGCTCACGGGCTTGCCCGGGCAGATCACGCGTGGGTCGGGCTCCTTGGAGGGCTTGCCCTCTGCCGCGAGGCCGCGGGCGATCTTGGTGGCGATCACGTTGTTGCCCGTGTCCATGCGGGGCCCAAAGCGGTCCATGATCGTGTGGAACAGGCCGGACGCGCCCGTCTCGAAGATCGGGTCGCACATCACGATGCCGTCGGCCTCGGCCATCTTGAAGAACAGCCAGTCGAAGTCGTCCTTGTGGATGCAGCGGTTGCCGCGGCCGCTCATGAGCGACTTCACGCACGCGATGCAGCCGGTGCAGTGGCGGATGTCGAGGTCCTGCGCACGGACGAACTCGACCTCGCAGCCCTCCTCCACGGCGCCCATGAGCGCCTCCTTGCAGATGCAGTCGTTGTTGCCGTTCCTGGTGCCAAACGACACGCCCAGTACCTTTGCCATGAGGCTTCCTCTCCACGCATGCGGCCACCCCCGTGGCCGCGCCAAGTGGGGATAGCGTAGGTTGGAGCCCATTGTGCGATTGCACCAAAGATCAGAGTGGCAACTGCCTTCCTTTGAGGTCAGGTCACGTCGGCAGCGCCAAGCCGGGATGCGACGATACCGTGCTAGCGCGCGCCGCCGAGCCCCTCCATGATGGCGGCCGAGAAGCTCACGGCAAGGCGGTCGTCCCCGTCCTTCAGGTCAACGTGGAAGAGGTCGCGAATCTTGTTCACGCGGTAGAAGTACGTGTTGCGGTGGACCGAGAGCGCCTCCGCCGCGTCAGCCGGGCTCCCCGGGAAGCGCACGGACGCCACGGCCGTGCTCAGGTAGGCCGTGCCGTGCGCGCGGTCGTAGGCGTCCATCGCCACTATGCGCTTGTCCAGCAGCATGTCCTGCGCGCCCGCGAGCTCTGAGTTGTGCGCCACGACCTCGAAGCGGTGGCGCCACAGGCACACGACCCGCGACGACCCCTCGCCCGGCCGCACGGCCTCGCACAGCTCGCGGCACTCGCCCAGGCGCTGGCGTATCCCCACCAGGTCGGCAAACGGCTCGCACACGTAGGCGCGCATGTCGTTGTTCTGCAGCATCTGCAAAAGGGCGCGGTCGCGCCCCAGCCTGCGCTCGCAGCGCTCGTACGCGTCGAAGCCCACCTCCGAGGACGGGCCAAGGCTGACGAGAAGGACGAGCGCACCGTCCGCGACGCACCATGCCACGTCCGGCATCGTCCGCTGCACGATGGCGCCCGCACGCGCGTAGTAGTCCTCGTTCGCGTCCTGGGGACCAAGCACGCGCAGCAGCACGAAGGCGTCGTCCGGCGAGAGTCCCAGCAGCTCGAGGTGCGCGCGCAGCGCCTCCTCGTTCACGAACGTGCCCTCGAGCGCGTCCTGCAGTATGGAGGATCCCCTGCCCAGGCGGCCGCCCGCCGCGCCCAGCCTGTCGATCATGATGCCCGCCAGGTCGCTCGCAAAGTCCACGAGCTCGAGGTCGAGCCCCGTCATGCGGTGCGTCGCCTCAAACACGTCAAAGCGACCCATCTCCAGTCGGTGGTGATAGATGATCGAGGTCACGCAGCGGTCCTTCTCACCCGAGCGCTCGCTCATGATGGAGTGCCGCGCGGCCCTCACGGAGCTGATGATGCCGTCCTCGCGCATGTGCTGCTCGACCTCGGGCGTGATGTAGCCCGCCTTAATCACGGACCTCACGTCATCCGTGGTGGGAAGCTCGCCCGCGTGAGCCAGGACCTTGTGCTCCGTGTTCGAGATGATGACCGGGTTGCCCAGCACGGAGGCCGCCTTGCGCGCGAACTGCCGCATGTCGTAGGAGTCCAGGAAGCACTCGAAGAGCTGGTTGCGCCGCGCGGCCAGCTCGCCGCTCCTGCGCACCAGGCCCAGAAACGCGTCCTGGAAGTCGCTCGGGCAGAGCCTGCCCCAGCAGCGCACCACGCCCTCCTCGCTGGAGGGGTCGACCCGGCCGCCCGCGTCCCTCTCGCCCGCGTCGCCCTGTGAGTCGCGCTGCTCGTACACGAGCATGAGCCCCTGGTCCGTTGCCGGTGCGCCGTCCTGCGCGAGGTCCGCCACGGATCCCAGGCGAATCACGCCCTGCGTGCCGGCACCCGTGCCCCACACGGGCGAGACGACCATGTCCCAGCCGAGCTCGGCCTCGTCGTGCACCGCGTAGCCCCCGATGGGAAGCTCGCTCAGAATCGTCCTCAGCTTCATGCGACAGCCACCCCGTCCACGTCCTTCTTGCCCGTTGTACGCGCGCACAAGTCTATCACGCGGGACCGCGCCGCATTTTGGGGCCGCTGCCATGTGCGCCGCGGGCGGGGCCGCATACGCTTGGCGGGAGTTTCCAAGGATTGGAGAAGAACGTGGCAAAGCTGATTGACGAGCTCATAGCAAAGGCAAAGCAGTCCCCGCGCAGGGTGGCCCTTCCCGAGGCGACCGACGCGGACACGCTCCGTGCGGCGCGCGCCGTGCTGGACGACGGCATCGCCCAGCCCGTGCTGGTAGGACCCGCGGACGAGGTGCGCGCCGCCGCGGCAGAGGCCGGGATCGACGTGGGCGACATGGAGCTCGTGGACACCTCCGATGCGGACGCGGCCGACGCGCTGGCCGAACGCTATATGTCCGCCGGGCGCGAGCGGCTCGTCTCCGCCAAGGGCGCGCGCCGCAAGATCAAGAAGCCGCTCAACTACGCCATGGTGCTGGAGGACCTGGGCGACGTGGACTGCACGTTCTGCGGCCACGTCAACACCACGGGCGACGTGCTCATGGCGGCCTCGATGATGATCGGGCTCGCGGACGGGGTGGACGTCCCCTCCATCCTCGCGCTCGCGCAGGTGCCGGGCTTCGCTGGCCCCGAGGGCGACGTGATCGCGCTCACGGACTGCGGCCTCAACCCCGAGCCCTCCGCGGAGGAGCTCGCCTCCATCGCGATCGCGGCCTGCGACAACGTGCACGCCCTCATGGGTTGGGAGCCGCGCGCGGCCTTCGTCTCGTACTCCACGGACGGCTCCGGCGAGAGCCCCTCGGTCGAGCGTGTGCGCGAGGCCCTCAAGATCGCCCGCGACCGCAGGCCCGACCTCGCCCTCGACGGCGAGTTCCAGCTCGATGCCGCCATCGTGCCCGCCGTGGCTGCCAAGAAGGTCAAGCGCCAGAGCGACGTCGCCGGCCGCGCCAACGTACTCGTGCTCCCCGACCTCAACTGCGCCAACACCATGATCAAGACCATCCAGCTCTTCGCGGGCGGCAAGGGCTACGGCCACACGCTCAGCGGCTTCCGCCGTCCCGTGGCGGACAGCTCCCGCGGCGCCTCCGTGGAGGAGATGTTGGGCGACATCGCGATGCTCGTCCTCTCCGCGGCGGAGTAGCCCCGCGGCAACCCTGCCATCGGCCATCAAACGTCAAACGTCTTAGGAGTACCCATGACCTACAGGATCCTCACGCTCTCCCCCGGCTCGACCTCCACAAAGGTGGCCGTGTTCGAGGGCCCGGAGTGCCTCATGCGCGCCAACGTCACCCATCCGGCGGAGGAGCTCGCGCGCTTCGACCGTGCCGTCGACCAGCTCGACTACCGCATCAAGACCGTGGAGGCCGAGCTCGGCCGCGCTGGCATCGCCCTCGAGAGCATGGACGCCTTCAGCGGCTACTGCGGCGGCATGGGGCCCACCCGTGGCGGCATCTTCGCGATCGACCAGACCGTGTGCGACCACGTGCTCAACTGCGGCATGAACCACCCCGCCATCCTGGGCGCGCCCATCCTCTACTCGTTCGCCAAGCGCACGGGCAAGCCGGCCTTTGCCGTCAACCAGCCCGACACGGACGAGCTGGACGACGTCGCCCGCATCACCGGCTACCCCGGCGTCTACCGCAAGAGCCACGTGCACTGCCTCAACCAGAAGGAGTGCGCCATCCGCTTCGCCCAGTCCGTCGGCAAGACGTATGACCAGGTCAACGTCATCGTCGCGCACGTGGGCGGCGGCCTTTCCGTCGCTGCGCACCGCCACGGCTGGATGGTCGACA
>NZ_JBJEHW010000091.1:0-15693 GCF_051876455.1 Parafannyhessea sp. | reverse complement strand
TCGTCCACCAGCGGCCCGACGAGCTCGCGCCTGCGGCCGACGTTCTTCTGTACCTGCGCCGGGGTCTCCCGCACGTAGGTCATCATCGTAATGTTGGAAAGGTCCTCTGCCATGGCTTCCTCCTCAGTCTGCAAGAATGCGTGCCCCGCCCGTGCCTAGCCGCGCTCGACGATGCCCCTCAGCATCTGCCACACGCCGAAGATCGCGACGGCCGCTGCGGCAACGTAGTTGACGGTGAGCGTGGCGCCCGTGAAGCCCTGGGCGCGCGCATTCACGACCATGAGGCAGCAGCACGCGATTCCGCCGAGCCCGTACACGATCCCCTGCACGAGGCTCATGCGCCGGCGGACGGGCAGCGCCGCGTCGTCATCCGGGGCGACCTCGAGGCTGGTCAGGAAGTGGTAGTAGAACAGGTAGCTCATCAGCAGGATGAGGGCGACGGGCACCGCCACCAGCGCGACGAAGCTCTTGGTGAAGACCCAAACCAGCGCGCCGGCCGCCACGCCCAGCACGTAGCGCGACCGGTACATCGTGCACGTGCGCTGCTGCGACGCGTCCAGGTAGAAGCTGTGCCTGAGCCACGCGTTGCTGTAGACCGCGCGGCCGTCCTTCGCCACACCGTACGTGGCCGTCCTGTTCATGCTGCACCCCAATCCGCGCCGCGGGCCGCGGCGCCACGTTCTTCTCACCCCTCCATTGTGAGCGTTGCGGCGGCGTCCCGCGCAAAGATTTTTATGTCTGCGCATATTTGGCCGCATCGAAAGCAGCGTTGCGAAAAAGACCTGCCGAGACGTTGTGAAACCGTGAGAATATAGGATATTGCATGCAGCGCGCGAATGCGGTTGATTCTGGTACGAACGCATCGCACACCGACGCAAACGCAACGCTCACCTAGTTCTGAAACAAATCTGTAACATAACAAAACAAATCAAAGTAACCTGAATCCCGTCATTTTGAGGGCGAGAAGGACTGGATACTCTGCCCCAGCCTTCCCGTGGGTCCACATCTTGCTAAGGGGGATGGGATGGTTTCTATTCGCAAGGCGGGCGGCGCCATCGTCGCGGGCCTCATGCTCGCCGCGAGCCTGGGACAGGCCGTGGCGCCAACCGTGGCGACGGCCGCCACGACCACGGCGTCGCAGTCGGCCACGCAGTCCGAGGCCAAGGCCACGTTCACGCGCACGGACGCCGCGTACGACGGCACGTCGGCCCCGATGATCTCCATGATCGAGGGACGCGAGTTCAGGGCGGTCGCGCCGGTCGAGGGCAAGAGCCTGTCCGAGCTCAAGAGGCTCGTCAAGGGCGGCAAGGTCAGCTGGACGCTCAGCCGCGGCAAGGGCCAGTTCAGCAAGAAGACCTACCCCAACCAGTGGCTGGGCGGCAAGCTGTCCGACTGGAAGACCGTGGCGACCAAGGACGGCGCCGCGGAGGGCGGCAACGGCATCACCACGGACGAGAAGGTCCGCAAGTCCCGCGACTTCCTCTATGACGTGAGGGTGTCCGCGCAGGAGGTCGACGGCACACCCTCCATCGTGCTGACGTTCAAGAACCGCGAGCTCTACGAGGGACTCGACGGGATCGACGTGCGCTCGCGCGAGTTCGTGCGCGCGTCCATGTACGACTACGTGGGCACCTACAAGCTCGCCTGCGACGTCGACGGCACGCAGGCTGCCTCGACCGACGTGACGCTCCGCCCCTACGACGTGTTCGCCACGCAGACCGACATCGACGCGGAGCTTCCCAAGCTCGCCAAGGAGGCCAGGGCCAACGGCCTCTACGCCGAGGTCCGCACCTTCGGCACCTCCGCCAAGGGCCGCCCGATGCGCGCGCTCTTCGTTGCGAAGCAGAAGTCCGACCTCTCCGACTACCAGGCGCTCAAGCAGCGGATGGAGAAGGACCCGGCATCCGTGCAGGCGGACCTTGCCGCAGGCAAGCTCAGCTACAAGGTGCCCGTCGTCTACAGCAACGTCCACGCGGACGAGATCGTCGCGTCCGACGCCGTAATGCAGTTCGCACGCGACCTCGTGGCCAACAAGCCCGTGGAGTACCGCCGCGCCACCGGCCTCACCTCCGACGGCAAGGCCGAGCTCAAGACCGAGATGGACCACGACCGCACCGTGTGGAGCGACCTCATCAAGGACGACGTCCAGGGCATAGGCTACATCCGCGGCGACGGCGGCAAGGGCCACGGCACCAACTACGACGGCGCGGACACGGACACCGCCTCCTCCGACCTGAGCGACGCGGAGTTCGACAAGTACTACGACTCCGACACGCAGACCTTCGACCCCTCCAAGTCGCTGGACGACGTGTTCTACATCCTCGTCCCGAGCGAGAACGTGGACGCCCGCACGGACGACGTCCGCACCAACGGCAACGGCTTCGACCTCAACCGCGACAACACGTACCAGACCCAGCCCGAGACCCAGGCCATGAGCGGCCTCATCAGCGAGTGGGACCCCATCTCGCTCCACGAGGTCCACGGCTACTACCAGCAGTTCCAGGTCGAGCCCTGCTCGCCCACGCACGACCCCAACAACGAGTACGACCTCTTTATCGACACGGCGCTCGCGCAGGGCGAGGCGTTCATGGGCGCGGCCATCGCCAACAACCCCACGATCAACTCCGTCCAGATGCCCATGCGCGACTACCTCAAGCTCGAGGACGATGGCACCCGCTTCTGGGAGGCGCCCTTCGACGACATGTCGACCAGCTACACGCCGCAGTACGCCATGATGCACGGCACCAACGCCTACACCGTCGAGGCGCCCTACGGCACCGCGGACGCGGTCGATGCGCTGCGCTACGGCTTCATGGGCAACGCCGGCTTCGTGGCCCAGAACAAGGACCGCATGTTCAACAACCAGCTCGAGCGCTTCCGCCGCGGCGTCCAGAACATCGACGCCGACTCCATCCGCCCCTACTACGTCAACCAGAAGGACGAGAAGGGCGCGGAGGCCGACACATTCCGCCCCCGCGACAGCAAGGATGTCAACGGCAAGACCAACGGCAACTTCTTCCCGGAGTACTACGTCATCCCCATGGACTCCAAGCTGCAGAGGAACCGCGCCGCGGCCGCCGAGACCATCGACTTCCTCATCCACAACGACGTCAAGGTGAGCCAGACCACCAAGGCCGTCAAGGTGGGCGAGAAGAGCTACCCCGCGGGCACGATCGTGGTGGACATGCACCAGGCCAAGCGCAACATGGCCAACTGCGCCCTCTATCCCAACCTCGTGATAAGCGACTGGACCGCCGGCTCGCTCTACAGCGAGCCCGTCACGAACTTCTCGCAGTTCCGCGGCTTTGACATGGACACGATCCGCACGGCCGGGTCCTTCTCGTCCGCCGGTATGAGGGAGGTCGACAAGGCCCCCAAGCAGCGGAGCGAGGTCAAGGGCAAGGGCGGCTACGCCGTGATCAAGAACAACGGGCTCGAGGCCATCAAGGCCGTGAACGCCCTGCTCAAGGATGGCAAGACCGTGGGCCTCGTGACCGAGGGCAAGCACGAGGGCGACTACGTGGTGGATTCCGACGACCTGGTCAAGGTCAAGGGCGACTACGTCCTGACCGTGAGCGAGGTCGACGAGGCCCCCACGGCCAAGAGGATCGACGGCTCCATCAAGGCCTACGTCCCCAAGGCGTACGCCAAGTTCCAGAAGGACGCCGCGGGCAACAAGGTGGGCATGGCGGACTACGAGAACCGCCTCAACACCAACGGCAACTGGGACGACTTCGCGCTCGCCAAGCAGATGGGCTTCGAGCTGACCGACGACCTGGACGAGGCGACCATCATCGTGGGCAGCCAGTACCCCGTCAACGCCAAGGCCGTGGCGGCCAAGGTCAAGTCCGGCACGCCCTACGTCGCGTACACGGCGGACGCCCTGCAGTTCGTGAAGGACTACAAGCTCGCGGGCAAGTTCTCGTTCACGCCGAGCGACGGCGACTGGCTGGGCTTTGACGCCTTCGGCACCGTCGAGTTCCCCAAGTCGGACATCATCACGGCCACCTACGCCAACGAGGGCGACCACCTGATGTACGGCTACGGCGGAGGCTACATCAAGAAGGCCCCGGAGGGCTCCAAGGTGCTCGTCAAGACCACGGACGATCCGCTGATCGAGGGCTTCATGCCCAAGGACGACATCAAGAAGTACCAGGACACGATTCAGGCCGTCGACTACCAGAAGGACGGCCGAGACATCGCCCTCTTCGCGAACACCCTCACGAACAAGGCGCACCAGCAGGACGACTACCGCTACCTCACGGCCGCGGTCTATTCCAAGCAGCTCGACGGCGACTTTGCCGCCTCGCAGGGCCAGGGCAACGGGACGATTGTCGCGGTGGTCTGCGTGGTCGTGGTCGCGGGCGTGGCCTACGCCGTCGTCCGCAGACGCAAGGCCAGCGCAAACGCGGCGTCCGACGCGGGCGAGAAGGACGATGAGGCCTAGGCAGCCGCCGTGGGCGGCGGGTGCTACCGCCTGCCGCCCAAACGCGACCGCCCGCGCGGTTGAGCACGGATTCGTGTACATCTTCCGTCCGAACTGGGCAATACTGACAGTGACCAAAAAGAGCCGCACGTAAAGTTGGTCGGCGGCCGGAGCGGGAGGTGATGCCAGTGAACAGAGACGAGTGCCATCCTCGGTCCTTCGCGGAAGGCATCGCGCGTCCCGTCTACGCTTAGCGGGCAGGTAGAGAGCCCATCGTCAGCGGAATGAGATTCGCACAGTCTTCGAGCAGACAGACGGCAGAACCGGTCGACCGCGAAGGTACCTGAACGCCACCCGATGAGGCGTTGAGCGTCACGCAGGTCCCCGGAGTTCCGGGCGAGTTAAGTTGGTCAGTTGGACAAGCTCTGTTAGGGGGAGAGTCCAAAGGGCAGGTAAAGGTAACACCCCTCGAGGGGGCGGCCAAGGTGCCGCCCCCTTTGCTTTGTGCCGCATGCCGGCTGATCGGTCGTCGTGGAACGATTTTGGGTGTTTTACGGGCTTTTGCGCATAAAGGGGAGAAGGGCTGCCCTTGGTGCCGCGGAGCGGGTGCTCCATGTTAGAATTTCGCACCATTGCGAAGGTGCCTATCACCCGGGTGCGGGTACCGCTCGTGTAACAGCAGGTACCAATTTGCCTGAATATGCGCTAAATTAATAGCGTGAAAATGAAATTTATCTAGTGGATGAATTTCAATCTCTATCGCAAACAATCAGTCACAAGGGAAGTCGCCATGCCAACGGATACCAACAGGAGCGAGGTAGTCTATCGACCCTTTGCGGATGACGACTTCGACTCGGTCGCGAGGATCTGTGCGCGCACGTGGGCCTCGGACGTCGAGGGCGTCTACGACCGCATCACCTTTGGCAGGGTCTTCACGGCAGGCTCTCTCAGGCGCTCGCAGTTCTCGATCGTGGCCCAGAGGGGACTCAAGGTCGTGGGCGCCTGCTTTGGCGGCTTCACGAAGGACGGTGCCATACAGAAGGACGAGCGCTGGGACGAGCGCTTCGAGGAGCTGATGGGACCCGCGCGCAAGCGCGCGAAGATCGGCGGTCCCAACGTCGAGGAGCTGCTCTTCAGCAGGCTCAGGATGTACACGACGGCCGACGTCTTCATCTCGCGCGGCTACAGCAACGCCGACGCGGAGCTCAACCTCTGCGTGGTCGACCCCTCGGCCAGGGGCAACGGCATCGGGTCCGCCCTCCTGGAGGAGGCCGTGATGCGCTTCTGCGAGCACAACTGCAGGGGCTTCTTCACCATGATGACCAAGGACTCGGACTGCGAGTTCTCCGAGCGCAACGGGCTCAGGCTCATCCAGGAGAAGCGCGGCATCTACGGCGACCCCAACGCGGGCGTCATCTACCTGTACGGCCGCAGGCTCTAGCCAGGGGCGCCAGGCGGATGCCCCCGCCGTCGACGGTGGTATCCTGTTTCGGCAAGCCAGCGGCGCGGCGGGCCCTCCGCCGCGGGAGAGCCAGACGGTGATTGAACATGATGCACATAAGCCATGCGATCCTGCATGCCTTCGACTTCGAGTCGGGAAGCACGTCCTTCTCGCAGCGCGAGCTTGACCTCGACACGCGTGCGACCAAGTCGTACGTGCAGCGCTACATGCGCAAGATCAGCTCGAACGCGGAGAGCCGACACGGCCAGTTCTCGGAGCAGAGCGGCTTCGCGGACGCGCTCCACGGCTACGTGGCCGGCCAGGTGGGCTTCACGGAGATCTCGCAGCAGGTGGCGCAGTACCTCTGGGAGGAGCTCCGCCGCTGCGACGACCTGGAGGAGTGCGACCTCCTGGTGTGCGACTTCACGGACACGCAGGACATGAAGGCCAAGGCCGACCAGGCGGGCGGCGGCGCGGTGGCACAGGCGATGGCCGAGGCTGCGGCCGAGGCGCCGGACCTGGAGGACCTGAGCCGCAGGTACTTTGCGGCCGTCCTTCTCCCCAGGAAGCAGGCGTTCATCCACGAGCTGGGCGCGGACGCGATGGGCGCCCCGCAGAACCAGATCCTTCGCCAGGACTCCACGCTGCCGAGCCCCACGCAGAAGGTCGACAGCTACGTGCTGGTGGACCTGGGCGACTTCAGCATTGACTTCCACGACAAGGTGCGCACCGTGGGCACTCAGGAGCGTCAGGTCATTCCCGAGGGGCTGCTCCAGTGCAGCGTGCAGGCGTCGAGCCGCGAGGTGGTCGAGGCGGTCGAGAAGATCGTGGCGGACGTAGCCGAGGAGGCCGGCGTCAACGTGACGGAGGCCGTCGCCCACGCAAAGGCCGTGGTGCAGTCGAGCGCGGAGGTCGACGAGTCCTTTGCGCCGGAGACCGTGGGCAAGAAGGTCTTCGAGGACGAACCGGAGCTGCAGGAGCGTTACGAGCAGGTCTCGCGCGAGAAGGAGCTTCCCGAGGAGGTGCCCGTCAAGCGCGGCGTCGCCAACCGCCTGGCAAAGAACCACAAGATAAAGACCGACACGGGCATCGAGATCACGTTCCCCTCGCAGTACGCTTCGGACTCCAACTACATCGAGTTCACGACCGACGCGGATGGCTACGTGTCCATCCTCATCAAGAACGTCGGGAAGATAGAGAACAAGTAGCCGCACGGGCGTCCGCGCGGCGGAGGGGAGAGGGACATGGTCAGCCTGCTGGTGCTCGTCCGTCACGGGGACGCGGAGCCCAAGGGCGCGGACGGCGACAAGGCGCGCCGGCTCACGCCGGAGGGGCTCAAGCGACTGCGGAAGTCCTACCCGAGCCTGTTTGCCGACTTCGAGGCGCGCGGCAGCCTGGAGCTCTGGGTGAGCCCCGCCGTCCGCGCGCAGATGACCGCGGAGGTCGTGGCCGATGCCCTGGGAGTCGACGCGAACGAGGCGATCCCGCACGAGTCGCTGTACGACCAGGACGACGAGGCCTTCCTGGGCGAGCTGCGCGCGTCGGACGCCGGCACGATCGTGGCGGTGGGTCACGTGCCCTTCATGCGGGACATGGTCGAGTGGCTGTGCGGCGAGGACCTGCCGTTCCACAAGGGCGCCGTCGCGGCGATAGAGTTCCCGACGGGCAGGATTGCCAGGGGAGAGGCGCGCCTGCTCTGGCTCCGAGAGGCGTAGCGGCGCGGCAGAGTTGATGGCGAGGCGCCTCTCCCCGCTCTACCTAGTGTTGCGTCGCGCGAGCAGTCTGGCACATTGGCTGGGGGAGAGCTTTGGTACTTGCGAGTTGTTGAAGGCCGAGATGTCACTCGATACGATGCAGTCGCATTTATTGACAAGAGCACATTCTGCGACGACCGCATCGTCGTAGTCTGGTTCGGCGGAGTTCTGCTGAGCGCGCGAGCAGACGAGGCCGTCGACGGCTGCGATTTCGCAGGTCTCGAGGACCTCGCCTCTCATCCATCTCGCGAGGCTCCTCCTTTGCTCTGCGCTAGGGAAAACGGCTTTGAACGCCTTGTTGTTCTCGATAACGTAGGAGGCATCCACGAGGGATGTGCTGCAGACGAGAGCTTGATCGCTACGCTCTGACAGGCAGCCCATGATGGCTCGCATGCTCGTGGACCGTTCCGGAGAACGGTTGGAGAAGAGGTCGAGGAGCGCATTGGTGTCCAGAAGGATGCGCATTAGACATCGCCCCTTTCCGCAAGTGTCTCAGCGACGGACTCGTCGGTGGCGTTTGAGAGATCGGCCTTGGCAAGTGGACTGTTCTCTATTGCCCTGACCAAGCGAGAGAACTTGTTGTCAGACATGTCTTCCACCTCGTATTCGTCAGTTTTTACGAACTCCGGCACGTCACCGAGGTACACGATGTACTCGTACACCTTTCGGACGAGCTCGCTCTCCGTGACGTTTGCCCTTTTCAACACGTCCCCCGCCTGCTTCTTAAGAGCGGGGTCGAGACGTGCCGTAACCATGGAAGTGGCTGCCATAGTGGCCTCCGTGTGACAATCAGGTATGATGCCATGTATTATAGAAGTCGTAATACGCATTTTCAACATGTATTACGCTCATTTGCGTGGCTGGTCAAAACGGGATGCCGACTGACGGGCTGAAACCCGCCAGTCGGCATCCCGTTGCATGTGCGTGCTCGTGCGTGGTGGGTTACTCCCGCTTGAGGACCTCGTTCATGGAGCCGGAGCGGAAGCCGGCGAGGTCGCAGGTCACGTAGGCAAAGCCGAGCTCGCGCAGGTGGGAGGTGACCCTGTGGCGCGTTTCGGGCTCCATGAGGCGCACGATGTCGCCCTCGGGAACCTCGATCCTCGCGATGAGACCCTCCGCGCCGTGGACGCGAACGCGGAGCTGGCCGAAGCCCAGGCTGTGGAGGAAGTCCTCCGCCTTGCCGATGCGCTCGAGCTTTTGGATAGTGATCTTCTCGCCGTACGCGACGCGCGACGAGAGGCATGCGGCGCTTGGCCTGTCCCAGGTGGGGAGGCCCATCTGGCGCGAGAGCTCGCGAATCTCGGCCTTGGTGAGGTGCGCGTGGCGAAGCGGGCTCTTGACGTTGAGCTCCTCGAGCGCGCGCAGGCCCGGCCGCCAGTCGCCCAGGTCGTCCTGGTTGGTGCCGTCGGCCACGAAGTGCAGGTCGTGCGCGTCCGCGACGAGCTTGAGCTCCGAGAAGAGCGCGTGCTTGCAGGTGTAGCAGCGGTCCGGGTGGTTGTCCGCGAAGCCCGGGACCTCGAGCTCGTCGTACTCGATCACGACCTGGGGAATGCCCAGGCGCCTGCAGAGCTCGCTTGCGTCCGCCAGCTCCTGCGGGCGCATGCCGCGGATGCACGCGGTGAGCGCGAGCATGTGGTCGCCGAGCGTGTCGTGCGCGACCTTGGCGAGGAAGGTGGAGTCGACCCCGCCGGAGAACGCGACCGCAACGCTGCCGAGCTGGCGCAGGTACGCGCGCAGGTCTTGCAGCTTCCTTTGGAGCTCGCCTCTTGGCTCCCCTTGCGTCTCGCCCATGGTGACCTCCCCGTGCCGCCCGTGCTCGGCGGCGACGCAGCGACGTTGTCTTGCGATTGTATCGCGCGGCGCGTTTCGTCAACTCCCGTTATCACGAATTTAACCTACGCACAGCGGGTGCCGTCGCGTAGAATCTCCTGTCCCCGGCGGAGGGGTTGGGAGTCGCATGGGTTGGCTTGCGTTGCGGGGCATGTGGGCGATCGTGGCGATGGCGGCGGCTGTCGGAGCGGGCGTGGGGGCCGCCTCCGTCCGCGCCGCGGGAGCCTGGGGAGCCGGTGGCGGTGGCGGCGTGGCCAGCGTCCGTCCGGGCGTCGCAAGCTGCTTTGCGGGAGCGCTCGCGGGCGCCTTGGTGCTGGGCGTGGAGGCATGGTCGCTCGCGGGCGCGGGCGGAGGCGCGTGGGCTGCGCCGGGCGAGGCGGCGTCGGCGCTCGCGCTGTGTTGCTGCCTGGTGTGGGCCTCTGTGTTCGACCTCGCGTGGATGCGCATTCCCAACGGGTGCCTCGCCGTCGCCGCGGCAGTGCGGGTGGCCTGCCTCATGTGGGACGGGGCGCTGGGGGGCGCGGGTCTCGGCCCCGCGGTGCTTGGGGCAATGGGGTGCCTGCTTGTGGCCGTGGGCGTGGCGTGCGTTGCCACGGCCTTCTCGCTCACGGCGGCACGCATGCTGGGGGAGGGCTGCGTGGGTGCAGGGGACGTCAAGCTCGTGGCCGTGGCGAGCATGTACCTTGGCCCCGCCCAGATGACGCTCATGCTTGCACTTGCCTGCGCGCTCGGCGTGGGGCTCGCACTTGTCTGGAGACGGTGGGTGCGCGTGCCGCTCGGGCTGCGGCGGGTTTGGAAGGCGCAAGCGGGCGCCCGCACGCCGGGGGGAGGTGACGTGCGGGTGCCGTTTCGTGGGGATGTCTTTCCGTGGGGCCCTGCGCTTGGCGTGGGGTGTTGGATCGCGCTCGCATTGGGCGAGGCGGGCGCCGGCCAGCTGCTGGGCCTCTTGTAGCCGCTAGCCGAGGCCGAACAGTCCCTTGAAGAACGAGACGATGGCCGCGAAGAACTGCTGGATCGAGGCACCGCCTTCGGAGTTGGTCGAGCCCGAGGCAGCGGTGGAGCTGCCTGACGCGTCCGTGGTGGTGGAGCTGCCCGTGGCGGAGGACGTGGAGTTGGCGGTCTCCATGGTGAAGGCCGTGCTCGTGCCGTAGGCCTCGTCGAACGCGGAGCGGTCGATCGTGCTGGTCGCGAGGGTGCCCGCGCCGGAGGGGTCGTAGTTGGTCGAGTACGTGCCATTGACGGTGACCGTCACGTCGGACGTGCCCTCGACCACGGTCTGGCCGTTGCAGACGATGGTGACCGTCTTGCCGTCGGAGTCGACGACCTTGCCGCCCTTGGCGACCGTGAGGTTTGACACGGTGGAGTTTGCCGTGACGACCCAGGTGGAGGTCTTGTCCACGTTCACGTTGAGCGGGGAGTCCGACGTGGACGCCGTCGCGTTCTTCTTGACGGCGGCAGCGCCGCTCCAGGTGCTCGAGTCCGTGAGGTACACGTCCACCTTGCTGATGGTGTCGGCCTCGATGTTGCCGGACATGGTCTCGCCGATGCCGGTGAACGTGACCGTGGCGCCGTTGGAGCCCGCGGTGCCCCAGCTGTTGGAGTCGTTGCCCGCGGCGAGCAGCAGGTCCGCCTTGGTCGAGTCGAAGTCGAGCTTCGTGTTGGAGAGGACGATGCTCGCCGTGGTGTTGGTGCAGTAGAACATGGAGCCCGAGGCGATGGAGCTCCTCAAGGTGGAGTTCGCGGCCTGGAAGCTGGCCTTCTCGCCCGTCGTGGTGTCCGCGTCGCCCGAGGTGGACTGGTAGATGATGACGCCATTGGCCACGGGGTCGGACGCGGTCTTGCCGGTCTGGGTGCTCGAGAGCGTGGAGTTGTTGATGAGGATGGTGTTGAGCCCCTCCATGCCGGCGATCTGGCTGCCCGAGGCCAGGCCCGTGACGTTGTTGGCCTCGACGTCGCCCGTGGAGTACAGGAGCGGCGAGCCCGAGCCGGCGGTGGTGAGCGTGGAGTTGGTGACGGAGACGCTGCCACCGCCTCGGTCCGTGGCGAGGGCGGCGCTGTGGTCGCCCTTGGTGGTGATGGCCATCCTGTTTGCCACGATCGTGCCGCCGTACGTGGCGTCGAGGCCGCGCGAGTTGTCCGCCGTCGTCTTGACGCTGGTGCCGTTGGCGTAGGCCGTCGCGGAGTCCGTCGCGAAGATGCCGTTGGAGCCCTCGCTCGTGGCGGAGAGCGTGCCCTTGGACACCTTTGCCGTGGAGCCGGAGCCCACGGCGAGCAGGATCGAGTTCACGCCGTAGAAGTTGCAGTTGTCGCCGTTGCCGTCGTCACCGGACTTGGTGAGGGTGGGACTCGTGAGCGTGAGCGTGCCGCCGTTCTGCACGAGGGCGACGTTCTTGTCCGCGGAGGTGGACGAGAGGGACTTGCCCTTGGAGCTGACGCTCTGGCCGTTGGCCGCGAGCGTGGCGGAGTAGCTGCCCGCGTAGTCGTAGCTCTGCGTGTTGGCGCCGCCACCTCCCTGGCCGCCGCCCGAGGGCATGCTGGGGGGCGTGCCGGCGGATGACGCCGCCGCGGTGCCGGTGGAGGTTCCCCCGGCCGCGATGGCCGGCGCGGGCACGAGCGTCGCGACCATGGCGCCCGTCACGACGATGGCGCCCGCCCTGCGGATGAGCTCGTGGCAGTCGCGTGCGCCGAATGCCCCGCCCTGGCTTGCGGTGAGGTCCTGGGTATGCCTGCCGAGTCGGTTGGCCATGTCCTTCTCCCTCGTCCGGGTGCCACCGTCCGTTGTGGTTGCCACAACAGTGATACCGCTACCGAACCGTGCGTATGCGCTGGTGGGGGCGGTGACATGCGACGGGCGCAATGCTTCCGCCAATCTGTATGGGAGCTTTTGGCAAGCTGAAGACGCCTCCCGGGAACCCGCGACGGGGCTCCCGGGAGGCGCGATGCGGACACGCTGTAAGCCGTTGGCTACAGGATCATCATGGCCACCGTGAGGATGACGACGGAGAGGACGCCTATGACCACGATGGGCTTCCACGACCAGCGCAGGTACGTGCCGTAGCCCACGTGCGCGAGCATGAGGCCCGGCAGGAAGATGGCCGTGGGCGAGAACAGGTTGGCGAGGCCGTTGGCCGCGACGAAGATCATCACGACGACGTCGGGCGAGAAGTGCAGGACCTGCGCCAGCGGCCCCATGATGGGCATGGAGACCGACGCCAGGGCGGAGGTGGAGGTGATGATGACGGAGAGGCCCAGGTAGACCAGGTAGCAGAGCGGCGTGAAGACCGCGGCCGAGAGGCCCTTGAGGCTGTGGGACGCCGAGGTGAGGATGAGCTGGTCGAGGCCGGACATGTTCATGAGGAGCTCGATGGAGCGCGAGAGGCCCACGACGAGCGCGACGCCCACCATATCGCCCGCGCCGCCGATGAAGGCGTCCACGGCCTCGGCCTCGGACAGGTGCGCGACGAGCGCGATCACGATGGCCATCACGAAGAACCAGGTGCTCGCCTCGTTGAAGTACCAGTCGCCGATGGAGGCGCCGGTGAGCCAGCCGGTCCAGCTCTGCGAGTCCTCGACGGTCTGGGTGGTCTTGACGCTCGTGCCCTTGGAGACGGACGTGATCTCGCCGTAGTCGCCCGTCATGTCGTCGTTTCCGTTCCAGTCGCTCTCGACCTGCTTGCCGGAGAGCTGCTGGGTCTGCTCGTGGGAGGAGGCGCCCGCGTCGAACACGTTGATGCCGAAGTCCTTCCAGGGCACGAAGCCGCAGATCATGACCACGAACGTGAGCGCGAAGAGCACGAGGGTGACCTTCTGCGTGCGGGAGAGGGTGGAGTTCTCCTTGGTGAGGAGCCCCTTTCCTCCGTTCCTGCCGAAGTCCCTCTCGCAGGCCTCGCGCTCCTGGAGCGACAGGATGGACGAGCCCTTGTCGCGCTGGATCCTCTTGGCGTAGCGCAGGATGAAGAAGAGCGAGACGCAGTACGCCATGACGCAGAGGATGGCGCCCAGCGCGATGATGACGACCTGGTTGCACTCGATTCCCTTGTCGTGCAGGGTCGCGATGGCGACGCCGTTGGCGAAGGGGTTGACGGTGGAGCCGAGGCAGCCGACGCCCGCGCCGAAGAGCACCGTGGCGGAGGACACCATCGTGTCGTACCCGGCGAGGTACATGACGGAGCCGAGCAGCGCGTAGAACGGGATGGTCTCCTCGCAGAAGCCGTAGGCGGAGCCCAGGACCGCGAAGATTGCCATGATCACGGGTACGAGGACGAGCTCGCGGCCCTCGAGGCGCCTCACGAGCGCGCGGATGCCGGTCTCGATGGCGCCGACCTTGTTGACGATGCCCATGCACCCGCCGAATATGAGCAGGAAGAGCGAGATCTCGATGCCGTCGAGCACGCCCTTGACCGGGCTGCTGATGATGTCCGACACCTTGACCGCCTTGATGGCGGGCGTGAAGCGCGCCATGACCATGGTGAGGATGCCGATGGCCACGGTGATGATGAGGAGGATGGTGTAGGACGAGAGCATCTGGTGCTTGCGCTTCTTGCGCGCGCCCTGCCCCGCGTCCTGGGGCAAGTTCTTCTCGCCCGCGTCCGAGCCCGCCGATCCTGTGTCTGGGCCGCCCATGGTGCGAGCCCCCTTCCGTCTGCCACGCCCGGTGCCGCGTGGCGTCCCGAGTGGCTATTGCCGTCCCACCGCAGGCGGCTCGCTAGGAACACAAGGGTCGAGTGTAGGTTTGTGAACGGTTGGTTTCCTTAAGATTGCGTAAACATTTCCGCCAGCGGGGGCGTTGGGTCCGTCGGCAGGCGGCGCGGATGCGGTCGCCAACGGGCCCGGCAGTGGTAAAGTAACGTAGACTCGCCAGCTGCCGCCCAAGTGGCGCTAGCATGTCATGGCGTATGAACGACGCGCCCACACGCAGATCAAACGAACGGGGGACGCTTTTGGAGCCCAAGAACCTCACTCGCCGCAGCGCGCTCAGGCTGCTGCTCGGCGCCGGCATGGCGACGCTCGCGCCGCGCATGGCCCTTGCCGTGGACCAGAGCGACGTCGACGCGACGAACTCCAAGATCGATGCCAACGAGAAGCAGGTCCAGAAGGTGCAGGCGGAGCTCGACGACATCGCCTCCCAGTACGAGGCCCTGTCGAAGAAGCAGTCTGACACGCTCGACCAGATCGAGCAGACGCAGGACAAGATCGACTCCGTCGAGAAGGACATCTCCAAGAAGGAGAAGGAGCTCGAGACCAAGAGGGAGCGCCTCGGCAAGCGCATGTCCGAGAACTACAAGTCCGGCTCCACGAGTATGCTGGACGTGCTCTTCTCGTCCTCGACCTTTGAGGAGTTCGAGTCGAACGTCTATTACATGGACAAGATCAGCGAGTCCGACAGCAACATGATCGAGGAGGTCAAGGGCCTGAAGGAGGAGCTGGAGAGCCAGAGGGACACCCTCAAGACCCAGAAGGCCCAGCTCGAGACCCTGAGCACGACGCAGAAGTCGCAGCTCAAGCAGATGGAGGCCAAGCAGCAGGAGACCCAGAAGATCCTGAGCGACCTCTCGGACCAGCAGAAGCAGCTCATGGCGCAGCGCGACAGCGAGCTCGAGGCCATGGCGAAGGAGAAGGCCGAGCAAGCCGCCGCCGCGAAGGCAGCCGCTGCCGCGGCAAGGGCGAGCTCCGGCGCCGCGGCGGGCAACGTGACGGGCACCATCAGCGACGGCGGGGCCACGACGGGTTCGCAGCAGGCCGTGGTGAACGCCTGCCGCACCACGCCCTCGCCGGGACTGGGGCTCTGCGCCATGTGGGTCTCGCAGGTGTTCAACAACGCCGGGCTGGGGTACGCCAGCGGCAACGCCTGCGACATGTACAACGCCTGGTGCACGAGCTCGAACAGGGGAGACCTCAAGCCCGGCATGATCGTGGCCGTGTCGAGCCACTCGCACACCGCCGCCGGCAGGATCTACGGCCACATTGGCATCTACGTGGGCGGCGGCGTGATGATGGACAACGTGGGCTACATCAGGACCATCAACGTGAACGACTGGATCTCCTACTACGGCACGACCGTAACCCCGCGCTGGGGCTGGCTCATGGGCATCAAGCTGGCCTGACGCAATCAAGTGCGATTAACGAGAAGGGCCCGTCCGGCGCGCGTGCGAGCTGCGCCGGACGGGCCCTTTGCGAGCCGCGCGGCCTACACCACGAAGAGCAGCGCGGAGAGCGTGATGCACGTGGCGCCCGCGAGCACG
>NZ_JBJEHW010000090.1:0-3313 GCF_051876455.1 Parafannyhessea sp. | reverse complement strand
CGCCCTTCTCGCCCGCGCATGCCTACGTGCAGTTGTCTGCCAACTGCGGCCCTACAGCTCGATGCTCGTGATGCCCTGCTCCTCAAAGCGGCGGCGCAGCTCGTCCATGATCGGGACGCCCGCGCTGCAGCCAATGCGCTCGGCGCCCGCGCGCACCATGTCCAAAAACGCGTCGGCCGTGCGGATGCCGCCCGCGGCCTTCACCTTCACGCGCGGGTCAACGTGCTCGCGCATCAGGCGCACGTCCTCCACGGTCGCGCCGCCCGTGCTGAAGCCGGTGCTCGTCTTCACAAAGGTGGGCAGCACGCGGCTCGCGACCTCGCAGAGCTTGATCTTCTCGTCCTGAGTCAGCAGGCAGTTCTCGAAGATCACCTTGCTCGGGACGTCGGCGTCGCGGCACACGTCCACAATCTGGCGCATCTCGTCCTCCACGTAGGCCCAGTTGCCCGCCTTGACCTCGGTCAGGTTGACCACGTAGTCGATCTCGTTGGCGCCGGCGGATATCGCGTCCATCGTCTCGTACACCTTGCACGCGATGCTCGTCTGGCCCAGCGGGAAGGATATCGCGGCGCCCGTGTCGATGTCGGTGCCGGCCAGCAGGCGCGAGCACAGCGCGGACTGCACGGAGTTGATCGCGACCATCTTGAAGTGGTAGCGCTTCGCCTCGTCGCACAGGCGCTCCATGTCCTCGCGCGTCGCGTCGGGGTGCAGGTTGGTGTGGTCGACCAGGCGTGCCAGGTCGTCCAGGGTGTAGCTCCTCATGGGACCTCCGTCTCGTATCGGGTTTGACACGCGCATTATACGAAGCATCTCACGCGGGCGGCGCGCGACCATCCGTGGACGGCGGCACATCCTCGATACACAAGAACGGGGCGGCACCTCTCGGTACCGCCCCGTATGGATGGTTCGCGTCCTATTCGATTGTGCGCATGCGCGAGTGCGCGCGCCAAATCGCGCCGGCGGGGCACTCCCGCCATGTCCGCGTCTTCCTAGGATCTCACGGCGCCGTGGGTCCCCGGGAATCGACGCCACCTGAGTTCGCGACAACCCCTTGGCAGCTCGAAACCTCGCGTGCGCGAAGAAGCCATTGCCTCTCTCATTCGCCTCGACCTCCTTCGTCCAATCGGCTTTACCTTTCACCTAGCTGCGAACTACCTCGTGCTCAGCTCGTCAGAACCGGTCACCTAGCGCTTGCGCGCCTACTCGATCGTGACCTTCGTGACGTTGGTCTTCTTCTCTTCCTGCTTGGGGACGTCGACCGTCAGCACGCCACCATCGAGCTTTGCGCTGATGCCCTCGTTGGCCGCATCCTTCAGATACACGCCACGGGTTGCCTGCCACTCCGAGGTCTCCTTCTGCAGGTAGTTCTTCTGCTTGTCCTCGTCGGACTCCTTCTTGTCGACGCTGATGGAGAGACGACCCTCGTTCAGCTCGACGTCGATCTGGTCCTTCGTGACGCCCGGCAGCTCGGCCTTGACAACGTACTTGTCGCCCGCGTCCTCGACGTCCATGTTGAATGCGTCAGCATCCGTCACAGCCAGCGGTGCGAAGAAGTCGTCAATCGCTGCGAACGGCCAAGCCCTGCGAAGTGCCTTCTCGTAGTCGCTATAGGGAACCATGCCTGCCATTGTTACCACTCCTTCATTTGGCTCGACGCCCTTCCTTTGGGCTTCCTTGGGTTCACTGTTATATGTAACCACCCGGAGGGAACTTAAACATGATTTCTAAGATTTTTTGAGTCGTTCTCGCTAATTCTTTCTAAGTCGATTCGACTTAGATTCGACCCACCAAACGACCCGTCCATGGCGAGAAGAGCGTGCGATCGCGTCTCGACGCACCCTACAGGCCGCACTCCTCCAGCCGGTCCAGAATCTCGCCCAGCGTGCACTTGTATGCGTAGAGCTGCCGGTACGTCGCCGTCTTCACGCGGTCCTGCGCCCGCAGGTCGTCCATCTGCCGCTGCGTCGTGCCGTAGTCCTCGCGCACGCTCGCCGCAAACGCCTCGTACCGCTCGAGCCTGCGCTCGCGCTCCGCCTGGGCCATGCCCTCGCTCTTGGAATCCTCGCTCACGCGTCCTCCTCACGCCCGCCGACCGGCGGGACTCAAGTCCTAACAGGTAAACGATAGTCCACTCGCACGCACTGCGTACGCAAGGTTGCGACAAGCAAGGTGCCCGCCCTCCCAACGGAGGACGGGCACCCCTTGCGAACGCCTGCCGGCGCGGCGCGGTCGCTCTTCTCGCCCCTGCCTTGCGCTACTCTGCCTCGGCCTCAGCCTTCTTGCCGAGCTTCGCCTTGATCAGGCCGACGACGGCCGGAATCACGGACACCAGGATGATGCCCACGATGACCAGCTCGAAGTGCTGCTGCACGGCGGGGATGCCGCCAAAGAAGTAGCCCATGAGCGTGAAGAGCGTGGACCAGCAGATGCCGCCCAGCACGTTGAATATCACGAAGTTGCGCCAGTGCATGCCGCCCATGCCGCTGAGGAACGGCACGAAGGTGCGGATGAACGGGAAGAACCTGCCCAGGAAGACGGCGAGGTGGCCCCACTTGTCCAGGAAGTCCTCGGTCTTCTTCACGCGCTCCGGCGTCATAGCCTTTACCTTGCCCGACGCCACGATCTTCTGGCCAAAGAAGTGACCGATCATGAAGTTGCACTGGTCGCCCAGGATGGCCGCCGCCCACGCGACGCCAAGCAGCGCAAAGATGTTGAAGCCACCGTTGTGCGCGAAGAACCCGGACGCGAAGAGCAGCGAGTCACCCGGAAGGAACGGGAAGAACACGACGCCCGTCTCGATGAAGACGATCAGGAACACGAAGCCATATGCAAACAGCGGGCCCGCCGCGATCGCGCTGGCGATGGCCGTGCGCGGATCGTGTATCAGCTCGACGATAAAGTTCACGAATCCCATGCGAGAAAATCCTTACCTTTGGCGGCGCCACCGCGTGCCAGGGCTCGCGATCGGGCGGGTCCGCAACCTCTTCTTACAACAACACCCCTTGCCGCTTGCGCGGTTTGGGGCGTCGTACACAGTGTGCTCGATGGGAACGGGCGCCCGCCCGAGGCTCCTTATGGCTGCTACCTTCCGGTCCTGACCAGGTTCGGAACAGTACGTCGCCCGAACCCATCGAGCACACTCACAGGTTGATACTGTACCTATCCTGATGGCGGGCTGCAGCGCGCTGCCGCGACACCACCAAAAAGCCACGGCGCGGGCACACGCCCTCCACGAGCGGTCGGAGGGGGCGGACCCGCACCGTGCACCGTGGCGCCGGGCAAAAATCGCATATCCGGATATGCGAATTGGGTC
>NZ_JBJEHW010000089.1:0-3372 GCF_051876455.1 Parafannyhessea sp. | reverse complement strand
CGATCACCGGCAACTCCACCAACCCGACGCGCTTCCAGCACCCCGTTGCTGGCACCTACAAGAAGGAGCGCCTGGCCGCCGGCAAGAAGTACTTCTCCGTCGCCTCTGGTGGCGGCACCGGCCGTACGCTGCACCCGGACAACATGGCTGCCGGCCCCGCCTCCTACGGCATGACCGACACCATGGGCCGCATGCACTCCGACGCCCAGTTCGCCGGCTCCTCCTCCGTGCCCGCGCACGTCGACATGATGGGCCTCATCGGCATGGGCAACAACCCCATGGTCGGTGCGACCGTCGCCTGCGCCGTCGCCGTCGAGGAGGCCCTGACCAAGTAGTCAGGCCGCTCGAACGCCTAACGCATGCAGTGGGGCCCGTCGCCGCAAGGTGGCGGGCCCCTTGCGTACCGAACCGCATTCCGCATCGCATCTTGGGACGGCCCAAGGGCCGCGAAGGGAGAAGGACATGGCAAACCAGCAGGGATTCCCACAGGGGTTCTATTGGGGAGGCGCCACGGCGGCCAACCAGCTCGAGGGCGCCTGGGACGTGGACGGCCGCGGGCCCTCCGTGGACGACCACTTCACGGGCGGCACCAAGGACACGCCGCGCACGATCACCGTGGACATCCGTCCCGACCTCCTCTACCCCAACCACGACGGCATCGACTTCTACCACCGCTACGAGCGCGACATCGAGCTCTTTGCCGAGATGGGCTTCAACATGTACCGCATGTCCATCAGCTGGAGCCGCATCTTCCCCAACGGCGACGACGAGGAGCCCAACGAGGCCGGGCTCGCGTTCTACGACGGGGTGTTCGACTGCTGCCGTGCGCACGGGATCGAGCCCATGGTCACGCTCTCGCACTACGAGATGCCGTACCACCTGGTGGAGAAGTACAACGGCTGGGAGTCGAGGGAGCTCATCGGGCTGTTCGAGCGCTACTGCCGCACGGTGTTCGCGCGCTACGCGGGCAAGGTGCGCTACTGGCTCACGTTCAACGAGATCAACCTGGGCGCGAGCGACGCCGGCAACCTCTTCGAGACGAGCATGATCCGCGGCTTCGAGGGCCCCGCGTCCGAGTCGCACACCACGCCGCAGCAGCGCTACCAGGCGCTCCACCACCAGTTTGTGGCGTCCGCGCGCGTGATCCGCTACGCCCACGAGCACTACCCCGAGTTCCGCATGGGCAACATGGACTGCTTCGTGCTCACCTACCCGGAGACCTGCGACCCGGCCGACCAGCTCGCCAACATGGCCGAGATGCGCCAGCGCAACTGGTACTGCTCCGACGTGCAGGTCCGCGGCGCCTACCCCGCCTACGCCCGCCGCTACTGGCGCGAGCACGGCATCGAGCTCCACATGGAGCCCGGCGACCTGGACGACATCGCGGCCGGCACGATCGACTTCTACACCTTCAGCTACTACATGAGCAACGTGGTGGGCACGCACGGCGGCCTTGCCAAGACGGACGGCAACATGGTGACCGGCGGCAAGAACCCCTACCTCAAGAGCACGGACTGGGGATGGCAGATCGACCCGGACGGCCTGCGCTTCTCGCTCAACGAGATCTACGACCGCTACCAGATCCCGCTCTTCGTGGTGGAGAACGGCATGGGCGCGCTGGACGAGGTCACGCCCGACGGCCACGTGCACGACTCCTACCGCACGGACTACCTCAAGTCGCACGTGCGCGCGATGCGCGAGGCCGTGGACGACGGCGTGGACCTGCGCGGCTACACCTGGTGGGGCCCCATCGACCTCGTGAGTGCCGGCACGGGCGAGATGCGCAAGCGCTACGGCTTCATCTACGTGGACAAGCACGACGACGGCTCGGGCACCTACGAGCGCCTGCGCAAGGACAGCTTCTTCGCGTACCAGAGGATCATCAGGTCAAACGGCGCGGAGGGCCTGGACTAGGGCCGGGGCCAACCCCGGCAAGCCTGCCGCGGCCGCGGTTCCGCGGGCGAGAAGGACGACGGACACCAGACGAGGCGCCCCCGCAACCGGAAGCGCCTCGTTCCTCTCGCCCGCGAGCCTTGCGGCATGCAGACGCGTATGTGCAGGTAAGACCCTAGAACATGCCCAGGAAGCCGTGGACGAAGAGCGCTGCGAACGCGGCGCCCACGAAGGGGGCGATGCCGGGGACGAGCAGGCCGTACTTCCAGTTGTTGTCGCACTTGCCCTTGATGGGGAGCAGCTGGTAGGCGAGGCGGGGGCCAAGGTCGCGCGCCTGGTTCATGGCGAAGCCGGTGATGCCGCCCATGCCCATGCCGACGGCCCACACGATGATGCCGACGGCGATGGCGAGCAGGAGGACGTTCTTGCCGGCGCGGGAGGCGGCGGCCAGGATCGCGGAGATGAAGACGAAGGTGCAGAGCGCCTCGCAGAAGAAGTCGCGCGGGAGGTTCTGGACCACGGGGTTGGTGCTGAAGATGTTGCGCTTGGCGACGGCCGTGACCTCGGGGTCGCCCTCGGACGCCTTGAAGTCGTCGGCGTACATGAACCAGGCGATCACGGCGCCCACGAAGCCGCCGATCATGTCCGCGATCACGTAGGGGACGAAGTTGGCCCAGGGCACGAGGCCCACGATGCACTGCGCCAGGACCATGGCAGGGTTCATGCAGACGGCGCCGCCAAAGATGAACAGCGCCACGGAGATGCCAAACGACCACGTGGTGATGGCGAACATGTGGCCGGAGCCGTGGTACTTGGTGCCCTTGAGCACGGTGTCGCAGTGTACGCCGACACCGAACACGATCATGAGTGCGGTCGAGCCAAACTCCGCCAGAAGGTTGTACGGCATTGCATCTCCTTTTGCCTGGGATTGCCGGGTCCCCGCCCCTTTGGGTAACCCAACGCTTACGGAAATAATTCTACCGCTCACGGATGGGCTGGCATATTAGGAGTTTGTGAAGATGCCTGCTACACGGAATAATCGCGACCAAATTGGAAAACGCGGGCGAGAAGGACGGCCTGCCGGCCCGCGGCGCGCCCTCGGCAGCTAGTCGATGGGCTGGTCGAAGAACCACTGGTACAGGTCGAGCTCGCCCGGCTTGTCCAGGCTCGTCATGAACGTGACGGAGCCGTCCTCCCCCTCGGGCTTGAGGAGGTCCGCCTGCTCGAGCAGGCTGCGCAGGCGCCGCGCCGTGCCCCGCGCCCCGTCGAAGAACGGTACGTTACCCAGCACGCCCGCGATCTGGCGCTTGACGAAGGGGTAGTGCGTGCAGCCCAGCACCACGGAGTCGACCTCGCCGCGGTACCGTCCCACCAGGCGTTCCAGCAGGTCGTGCAGGTCGGACGCGTCCAGGTTGCCGTGCTCGATGCGGGCCGCGAGGCCGGGGCACGGCGCCGGGATCACGGTGGAGTCGGAGCCCC
>NZ_JBJEHW010000088.1:0-3426 GCF_051876455.1 Parafannyhessea sp. | reverse complement strand
GGTGCGGCGTCGGTCCTCGCCGTGGACGTGGGCTACGCGCAGTTTGACTGGAGCCTGCGCCGCGACCAGCGCGTCATGCTGCGCGAGCGCACCAACATGGTGGACCTCCCCGATGACGCGAACCGGCACACGATCGACCTCGCCGTGTGCGACGTCTCGTTCACGTCGGTCAAGACGGTCCTCCCCGCGGTCATGGAGATGCTGAGGCCCGAGGGCTCCGCGTTTCTCACCCTCGTGAAGCCGCAGTTCGAGGCTGCGCGCGACGAGGTGGGGGAGGGCGGAGTCGTGAGCGACCCCGCCGTGCACCTGCGGACGCTCCGCGAGATCGCGGAGGCGTTCGCGGCCGCGGGCCTCGAGCCTGTCGGCGCGTGCCCCAGCCCCATCACGGGCCACAAGGGCAACCGCGAGTTCCTGCTCCTGGGGAGAAGGACGGGCACCCCAGGGCCAGAGGCGTGCGACCTGGACCTGGACGCCGTCGCGCTCCGCGGCGAGGTGGCGCTTTCGCGCGGCCGCTGAGCGGTCTTGCGCGCGCGGGTGATACACTCGTCTTGCACGATTTCCCAAGACGGTTGGAAGTGGTCGCCCGTGAAGGTACTCCTGGTCCCCAACTACGCGCGTGCCGACGCCATGAAGGGCGCCAAGCAGCTCGAGGGCTGGCTTCTGGCCCATGACGTCGAGGTGCAGTGGGCCCACGACAAGAAGCTCTATCCCAACAAGGTGGTGGACACCACGGGTGTGGGACTCGCGGTCTCGTTTGGCGGTGACGGAACGCTGCTGCGCGCGGCGAGGATCGTTGGCTACAGCGAGATTCCGCTCGTTGGCGTGTCCTACGGGCACCTGGGCTTCCTGACCTGCGCGGGGCCCGACGACGCGATTTCGACCGTTGAGGACGCCATCGCGCACCGGATGCACGCCTCGCATCGCACGACGCTCGACATAGAGGTCGAGTTCGAGACCGAGGACGGCGCGCGCCTGACCAAGCGGCGCTTCGCGCTGAACGACCTCTCGCTCACGCATGGCTCGCGCGGTGACATGATCGTGTTCGACGTGTCGGTTTCCGGCCACTACGTCGACACGCTGCGCGGCGACGGCTTCGTGGTCTCCACGGCGACGGGGTCGACCGGATACGCCCTGGCCGCGGGAGGACCCATCGTGACGCCAGAGTTCCAGGGGATGATCTGCGTGCCCGTGGCACCGCACACGATCCTGGCGCGCGCGTTCTTGACCTCGTCCACCGACGTGGTGGAGCTCAAGATCAACCCGGAGCGAAACGTGGAGCGGCTGTTCTTCGCGGACGGCCAGCCCATCGTGGCGGAGGGGGCGAAGCCCGTCAGGGCCACAATCCGCCGCGGACCCGGGGACCTCGTCCTGCTGGACCGCAGCTCCAAGAGCTTCTATCATTCCGTATCCCGCGTGTTCTACGGAAGGGGCAAGGAATAGCCACATGATCGACGAGCTTCACGTCAGAAACGTCGCCCTCATCGAGGATGCGACCATCCGGCCGGCGTCCGGGCTCACCGTGCTCACGGGCGAGACCGGGGCCGGCAAGTCCGCGCTCCTCTCGTCCATCAAGCTCCTGATGGGCGAGCGCGCCGACGCCGGGGCCGTGCGCGAGGGCGCGGACGGGCTCGAGGTCGAGGGCAGGATCTTCGTGCGCGGCGGCGACCCCGACGGGACCGTCGTGCGCAGGCGCGTTGAGGCTTCGGGCCGCGGCCGAGTGGAGGTGGACGGCCACATGGCCTCCGTGCGCGAGCTCGCAGGCGGCGTGGGCGCGACCATCGACATCTGCGGCCAGCACGAGCACCAGAAGCTGCTGCAGACGGGAAGCCACGTGGACCTGCTGGACTCCTGGGTGGGGCAGGACGCGGCCGACGCGCTGGCCCGCTACCAGGAGGCGCTCGCTGCGGCGAGGCACGCCGAGGAGGAGCTCGAGCGCGTGCGCGAGATGAGCCGCGCGGCGGACAGCAAGGTGGAGGAGGCCGACTTCGTCCTGCGCAAGATCGACGAGGTGGACCCGAAGCCGGGCGAGCTCGAGAGCCTGGAGCAGACGCTGCCGCGCGCCGAGCACGCGGAGGCGCTGCTGCGGGCATCCGCCCAGGCCCGCGAGGCCGTGACGGGCGACGGCGGCGTGGAGGACGTGCTCTCCGGCGTGGTGGGCGACCTGCGCGAGGCCGCGCGCTTCGACCAGGCGCTCGGCGGCTACGCGGACACGCTCGAGAGCGCGCTGATCGACATCGAGGACGTGGCGAGCGGGCTGCGCGAGTACCAGGACGGGATCGACTTCGACCCCGAGGCGCTCGACCGCCTGCAGGCGCGCATGGCCGCGTTGCAGGGGCTGCTCCGCAGCTACGGTCCGCGCATGGAGGACGTCCTTCTCGCCCGCGAGCGCGCGGCCGAGCTGGTTGGCGCCTCCCGCGACGGCGGCAAGCGCGTGCGCAAGGCCGAGCAGGCGCGCGACAGGGCCGAGAAGGACCTGGAGGCCGCGGCCGACGCCCTCGACGGGGTGCGCAATGCTGCCGCGCCCGAACTCGCGAAGGCCGTGACCGAGCAGATGGCGTTCCTGGAGATGGGGACCGCCGAGCTCGACGTGGCGACGGAGCGCCTGCCCAGGCGCCAGTGGGGCCCGCAGGGGCCGAGCCGCGTGGAGCTCATGTACCGCCCGGCCGCGGGGCTCACGTCGCGCCCGCTGCGCAAGATCGCCTCGGGCGGCGAGATATCGCGCGTCATGCTCGCGTGCAAGGTCGTGCAGGGCTCCGCGGACTCCACGGAGACCCTCGTGTTCGACGAGGTCGACGCGGGCGTGGGCGGCGCCACGGCCGTCGCGCTGGCGCAGGTGCTGGCGCGCCTTGCCAGGACGCACCAGGTCATCGTGGTCACGCACCTGGCGCAGGTCGCCGTCATGGCGGACGCGCACTACCTTGTGACCAAGGTGGGCACGGACGTCCCCAGGACCACGATCCACCAGGTCGAGGGGGAGGACCGCGTGCGCGAGGTCGCGCGCATGCTCTCCGGCGACCAGAGCAAGGCGTCGCTCGACCACGCGCGCCAGATGCTCGCGGACGCAGAGGCGGCCCGCAAGGCGGAGTAGGGGGACGACCGCACCGCCGTGCCGGTACCCAAACTTTCGCAGGTTCCGTGCAGTTTGGATTTGTCCGGATTCGGGGCGCCGCCACGGCCCGTTTGGCATTAAGATGAAGCCCCGTAGAGTAAATTTCTTACGGGAAGGTCTCAAGATGACCAAGCACATCTTCGTTACCGGCGGCGTGGTCTCCTCACTGGGAAAGGGAATCACGGCGGCCTCCCTCGGCAGGCTTCTGAAGGCGCGCGGCTATCGCGTCATGATGCAGAAGGCCGACCCCTACCTCAACGTCGACCCGGGCACCATGAGCCCGTTCCAGCACGGCGAGGTGTTCGTGACCGAGGACG
>NZ_JBJEHW010000087.1:0-16266 GCF_051876455.1 Parafannyhessea sp. | reverse complement strand
TGCTTGCCGTGTGCGCGGCGGAGGGGGCCGTGGCGGCCGTCCTTCTCATCCTGTTCGCGGTGTTCCTTGGGCGCCAGGTGCTGGGGCTCATCAACTCGGACCCAGCGGTGGTCAAGTACGGCTACATGCGCCTGTGCACGATCTTCCCGGCGTACGCCTTCAGCATGCTCTACGAGGCGATCAGCGGCTACCTGCGCGGCTTTGGCATGTCCACGCCGCCGGCCGTCACCACCACCGTCGTCATCTGCGGGCTCAGGTTCTTCTGGATTGCGGTCGTCTTTCCTGCGAGCCACACGTTCCAGACCATCATGAACATCTATCCCATCAGCCTTGGCCTCAACTGCGCGTGCATCATCGTGCTTCTGCTGGCGTTGCATCCCGCAAAGACGCTGGCCGAGAAGGGCCTGCGTGCGGCGTAGGAGCCTCTGGCTGGGCGCGAGGTGTGACCAGCGGGTGATTGATTAGCAGCGACGGTGAAAATCGTGCAGTAGGAAGCGGAGAAATCGATCAGTAGGAGACTGTAAAATCGATCAGTAGCCGTTATATGCAGGGCGCCGTACGACCTTCAGAGCCGGGCGGCGCCTTTGCAATTGCGGCTTGTTGCGGTTTTCTGCCCTAGCGGTACCGCTTCGCGAACGCCGCGAGCTTTGCGTCGGACGCGCCGTTGAGAACCGCGCCCTGCTCAACCTTGGCGCCCTTGGCTGATGCCGCCAGCGACTGCGACGTGCGTTCCATGGAGCTGCCGCCGGAGGTGGCAAAGGGCACCACCGTCATGCCCGAAAGGTCGCAGGCCTCCAGGAACGTATGCACGATGTTGGGTGCCGTGTACCACCAGATGGGGAAGCCCACGTAGACCACGTCGTAGGCGGATGTGTCGGGCACGCCCTTGATGGCGGGGCGGAACGCGGGGTCGCTCTTCTCCCGCGTAGCGCGAGAGGAACGGTCGCGCCAGTTGAGGTCCGCGGACGTGTATGGCTGCTGGGGCTCGATCTGGAACAGGTCCGCCCCTGCGGCCTTGGCCAGGCGCTCTGCCAGGCGCCTAGTGGTTCCGGTGGCGCTGAAGTATGCGACGAGTGACTTAGGCATGTGGATTCCGTCCTTCTGAGGCCCCGCTACAGGCTCTGGCTGAAGATCTTCTCGACCTCGTCGGTGGTGAGCTTGTGGTAGCCGCCGTCCAGGATGAACGTCGCCTTGACCGCAGCGGGAATCAGCTCTTCGCTAAAGCCCAGCTCACGCGCGTGCTTGACAACGCCGATCTGGTCCATCCAGTCGCTCATGGCGAGAAGGCCCGCCTCCGCTACCTCGCGCTCGGTCTTTCCGGTATCGTCCACGTCCCAGACCACGCGGGCAAAGCGCGCGAACTTCTCCACGCCGTAGGGCATGACCAGGTTGTAGTAGGGGAGGCTTACGGCGGAGAGGGTCATGCCGTGCGTGGCGTCGGTCACGGCGCCCATGGCCTGGCCCAGCATGTGGACCTCCCAGTCCGTGGACTTGCCGCAGGCGATGAGCGTGTTGAGCGCCCAGGTGCAGACCCAGCTGATATTGGAGCGCGCCTCGTAGTTGGTCGGGTCCTTCACGGCGATGCGGCTCGCGTGCACGAGGCTGCGCATGAGACCCTCGGCGATGTAGTCACTCGTGTTGTCGTCCGTGCCACTGAAGTACTGCTCGCAGATGTGGTTGAAAGCGTCGTAGATGCCGGCGCGCATCTGGTAGTCGGGCACGGTGAACATGAGCTCGGGGTTCACGATGGCGAACTGCGGCATCGCGTCTGAGCCGAACACGCGGCCCACCTTAAGGCCGGCGGCGTGGTCGGTGATGACGGAGCCGCCGTTCATCTCGGAGCCGGTGCCGCTCATGGTAAGGATGTCGCCCACGGGGATGACGCGGTTGTCCAGCGGCTCCATGTCGAGGTAGTACTTCTGCCAGGGGTCGGCGTCGGCCCAGGCACCCGTGCTCACGCCCTTGGCGAAGTCGATCGTGGAGCCACCGCCCACGGCCAGAATCAGGTCGACGTCGTTCTCGCGTGCGACCCTGCAGCCCTCGCGGAGCTTCTCCACCGTGGGGTTGCTCATGACGCCGGGCACCTCGAACACGGTCTTGCCCGCCGCGGCGAGAGCGTCAATAACCCGCTGGTACAGGCCCGTGCGCTTGATGGATCCACCGCCATAGGTGAGAAGGACCTTGGGTCCGTACTGCGCCAGCTCGCCGGGAAGCTCGTCCAGGGCGTTGGGGCCAAAGTGGACGCGGCAGGGGTTGTGATACGTGAAGTCTCCGAGCATGTCGTTCCTCTCCTCTGAGTCTGCTGACCATGTTTCCGAAGAACGTTATAGAATCTAAACCTGACTTTAGGTCAAGATTTATCGCTGGGAGGCACGCCATGTACACAATCGGCCAGGTGTCGCGGATGTTCGACCTGCCCGTATCGACCATCCGCTACTACGACAAGATGGGGCTCCTGCCGGGGCTGGCGCGCACGTCCGGCACCAGGCGCTTTGGCGAGGAGCAGCTCGAGGCGCTGCGCGTGATCGAGTGCCTGAAGCGCTCCGGGCTCGAGATCCGTGACATCCGCCGCTTCATGGAGCTGTGCCAGGAGGGCCCGGCCACCTATGGGGAGCGCCTGGACCTGTTTGAGGAGCAGCGCCGCAAGGTGGACCAGAAGATCTGCGAGCTGGAGCGCACGCGGGCGATGATCGACTGGAAGCGCTGGTACTACGAGATGGCCTCCAAGTGCGGGAACGAGGACTTCATGGTCGGCGCGCCCGACAGCCTGCCCGAGGACGGCAGGCGCCTGTGGGACGCCGCGCACGCGGACAGATCGCAGGCGGACGCCTCCGAGCAGGATATCCGCGAGGCGCTGGAGGAATCCCGCGCGGACTTTGCCGCGGGAAGGCGCTACGAGAGTCGCACGGACCTTGGGGCCGCCGTGGCGAATGGGCGGGCGAGAAGGACGGCTCCCTAGTCTCGCGAGTCCGCCTCCACGTACTCGGGCACGAGGCCGGAGCGGGCGTCGGGCACGAGCGAGCCGTCCGACTCGCGGTCGTGCATGCCCACGTGGCTGAAGAACCTGCCGAACACGAGGCGGGACACGGGGCCCGCCGCAAACAGGTTCCACAGCAGGGCCATGGGGAAGTTCTTGATGAGGGTTCCCACCCAGATCGCGGGAAGCTGAGCCACGGGCATGCCGCCCAGCACCACGTTGAACAGGATCGACGCCACGAGGCTCATCGTGGGGCACATGATGAGAACGGTGCAGCACGAGCGGACCGTTCCCTGCACAAAGGCGCTGTCACGCTCGGGGTCCACGATCTTCTCGGCCAGTGCCGCACCGCCGCGCGTGCCCCAGAGGTTGGAGAACAGGAACACGAAGAGCCACATGTAGGCCGCCTCGAGCAGCGCGTCCCAGAACACCACGTTCGTCATGTTGGAGAACCCGCCCGGCATGGTGGGGATGCCCATCTTCCAGGCGACGTTGTAGACCTCCATCCCGTAGGCCATGGTGACGGACATCAGGATCCCGAAGATGATTCCCTGTGCGCGGTTCTTTGGCATGCCTGCCAGCTCCCTTCCGCGGCGGGTCGGTACGGTGGCACCCCAGCCGCTCGGCTGGCGTCTGCCAGGAATCCTTCCCACCACAACGTCTGCAACAAAAAAGCGTGCGGTTGCCCCGGGGGACAATCGCACGCTTTGCTGACTACACTTTATCGCTGCTCCTGGTGGCGTTGTTGGGCACCTGGTCGCAGCAGCTTTGCGCTACACGCAAGGACTACCATAGCACCCCACGGGGCCCGCAGAACAAAATCAACACGTGTCGGCGCGGGTGCGTTGGTGCGCTTCTCGTCTATAATCACTTGCGTCAATGCGCGGCCGAACGGTGTAAGTCCAATTGATGACTACGCCGTCCAGCCGCGACGCCTGCAGCACTGCTGCGACGCCTTCCCGCTGGACGGAAACTTCGACCCGTCTAGGGGGGATTTGCTTGTCAGAAAAGAAGAACGCGGACGTCCGGGCAGAGGCGCGGCCCAAGCTCTGGACGCGTGACCTCGTGCTCATCATCCTGGTGAACCTGTGCGTCTTCACCAACCACATCATGAGCCTCTCGACCTTCCCGTTCTACATCAAGAGCCTTGGCGGCACGGAGGCGGTCGCGGGCGTGTGCGCCGCGGTCTTCTCGTTCATCGCCGTGGTGATCCGCCCGTTTGTGGGCTGGTGGCTCGACAACGGCGTCCGTCGCGCCGCGCTCGTGGTCGGGCTCCTGCTCATGGGCCTGGCGCCGATGGGCTACGTACTGGTCCCCACGCTCTCCGTGGCGATCGCGTTCCGTATGATCCACGGCGTGGGACTCTCGTTCTCCAACTCCACCACGGCGACCGTCGCGTCCGACGTGATCTGCCGCCCGCGCTTTGCCGAGGGCATGGGCTACTTTGGCATGGCCACGGCGCTCGCCTCCGCCATCGCGCCGGCGCTGGGCCTCTCGCTCATGGAGGGCCTCGGCTTCAAGGTGCTCTATACGGTCGCGGCGATCATCGCGATCATCGGACTGGTGCTCTTCTCGTTCATCCACGCGCCCAAGGTCGACGTGCCGCACAAGAAGCTCGACCTGCGCACGATCATCAACCGTGACTCCCTGCCCGCAACGGTGACCATGCTCGTGTTCATGTTCACCTTTGGCGCGCTCGAGAACTTCGTGGCCATCTTCGCGTCCCAGAACGGCCTGCCTTCCGGCTCGATCTACTTCCTCGTGATGTCCGGCATGCTGCTGCTCGTGCGCATCACGCTGGGCAAGCTCGTGGACGAGAAGGGCGAGGCCATGTTCGTGTACACGTGCAACGCGGCGATGCTCGTGGCGTTCCTGCTGCTTGCCTTTGTGCCCAACACGTTCACGTACATCCTTTCCGCCATCCTCGCGGGCTACGCGTTTGGCGGCCTCGAGCCGTCCCTGCAGTCCATGGCCGTGCACACCTCCACGGACCAGACGCGCGGGTCGGCCAACTCCACGTTCCTGTGCGGCTATGACATCGGCTACGGCCTGGGCGGCGGCGTCGCGGGCTCGCTCATCACGGCGCTGGGGTACTCCGCCATGTGGTCCATCGTGTCGCTTGCCTGCGTGGTGAGCGTGCTGGTCTACGTGCTGTGGGCGCGCCACTCGGACACGTCCTTCACCAAGATGCTGCGCAACCAGTAGCGCACGCACGACAGGGCCACAGACGCGTGGCCTTGTCCTTCTCGTTAGAAAACTCGCCTTATGGGGCGACGTCGGCAGCTGTCGGCGCCGCCTTTTTTTCGCCGGCTTCGCGCGGAAAGTGACAACGAGGTTCGCGGATTCTGACAACGAGAAACGCGGAAAGTGACAACGAAAATCGCGGAATCTGACAATGAGAAATGCGGATTACGACAGTATACTAGATAGGGGAATGCTATATGAGCAGGTAGACGATGCTGTGTTTGGTATGGGAGGTCCTCGAGGATGCCGGTTGTGCCCACGGGCTATTTGCCTCGAATTGTTGATGACGAGGTTGATGAGTGCCTCGAGACCTACGGCGCGGTCGAGATTACTGGTGCCAAATGGTGCGGGAAGACCTGGACGGCACGCAAGCATGCCAAGAGCATCATCTATCTGGACGAGGGACAGAACCTCAGCATGGCGCAATCCGATCCCAAGGCTGCCCTTGTCGGGGATGCACCGCACGTGATTGACGAGTGGCAGCTTGTGCCGTCGCTGTGGGACGTCGTGCGCCACGAGGTTGACGACGCCGGCGGCAAGAAGGGCCTCTGGATACTGACGGGTTCCGCCACCCCGGCAAAGGACAAGGTCCACCATAGCGGCGTTGGACGGATTGGCAGGGTGCGAATGCTGCCGATGTCGCTGCAGGAATCTGGGGACTCGACGGGCGAGGTGTCTCTGTCAAGCTTGTTTGACGGTGAGTTCGCATATGCGTCATGCGAGATGGACGTGGACCGACTGGTGGCGCTGTGCTGCAGGGGAGGGTGGCCCGAGGCGGTTGGCGTCAAGCCGTCACGCGCATTGCGCATAGCGAGGGACTATGTGGACGCGACCACGGAGCAGAGCGTTGCCGCAAAAGGAGGGAACCCGGACGTTGCCAGGCGCCTGTTAGGAAGCCTTGCCAGGAACCTTGGGCAGGCCACGACCAGGAAGACGATGATTCGAGACATGTATGGCGAGGTCGAGGGGGACGACGTGGTCTCGCCCGCGACCATATCGAACTACCTGGCACTGCTCGAATCCCTGTACCTGCTGCTGCCCATCAAGGGATGGGAGCCGCCGGCGAGGTCTCCCAAGCGCTTCCGCACCAGCCCAAAGCGCTATCTGGTCGACCCCTCGCTTGCGGTGTCGCTCCTCCAGATGAACGAGCGGTCGCTCAAGGAGGACTGGCAGACGTTGGGCCTGGTGTTCGAGAACCTGTGCATGCGCGACCTTTCGGTCTACGCGCGCGCTCTGCCCGAGGCAACGCAGGAGCCGGTGCACTACTACCGCGACGACAATGGCCTGGAAGCCGATGCCATAGTGGAGGACGCGGCTGGCAGGTGGGGTGCGTTCGAGGTGAAGCTGGGCGAGAACAAGGCGGACGAGGCAGCGGCAAACCTGCTGCGGATGCGAGAGAAGCTGATGAGAAACGCGAGGGCACGCACTCGGGAGCCGGAGTTCCTTGCGGTTCTCGTTGGGCTTGGCGAGCGCTCGTACAGGAGGAGCGACGGCGTCTACGTCATCCCGATTGGCTGTCTGGGCAGGTAGGGAAGCCCGCGCGCGACGTTGCTATCATGGGGCTCGTGGGTGCCATCCGATGCGGCACCCGAGGGAGGCCTTTTCATGAACGACGTCGCGTTTGAGCAGATGAGGCAGGGCCATTGGCTGATGGCCGCGTGCTGTGCGCTGTACCTGGCGTGGTGGGCGATTTTCTTCTGGCCCAAGGTGGGCGGGACGGAGGCGCAGGGCCCGCTGCGCACCGTGGGCGTCGTGGCTATACTGGGTGCCGTCGTCTGCGGCGTGTGGGGCGCCACGCGGACCTGCGGAGGTGCGGCCGCGCTTGCCCCGGGCGGCGCGCCGCTTGGCTGCACGGCCGGCGCCGTGGCGCTGTACCTGGTGCTCCTTGCGTTGACGCAGCGCGTGTGGCAGCGCCAGCCCACCACGGAGCTCGTGCTCTTTGTGGCGTGGCTGGGGATGGAGGCGCTCTGCGCGCTGGCGCTGGGCCACGCCGGGCACGCGGGGACGGCCGCGGTGGTCGCCCTTCTCGCCGTGGTGGGCTTTGTGGTGAGCCTGGTGTGCTACGTGCTGTACTACCGGCTGGCTGCTCTGCCGTCCTTTGTGGATGGCTGCGCCCCGCTTGCGCTCATCGGCGTCGTGAGCGTCGTGATTGCGCTCTGCGTGCCTGCCGTCGCGTGAGACCACGGCCCCGCGCGGGAGGGTCGCGTTTCTCGTTTGATGGAGTGTGCCCCGCGAGCTGCCGTGCCGCAGCTCCGCGGTAGTAGTCTGTTCCCCGGAAGTTTGGACGTAGGGGGCAGCATGCAACGGGACAGGGTGACGGGCGAGCCGGGGGAGAAGGACGGCTTCCGCATCAGGATGGCGACGCCGGACGACGCGGGGGCGCTGCTCGCGATCTACACGCCGTACGTGCGCGACACGGCCATCACCTTTGAGTGGGACGTGCCGGGCGTGGAGGATTTCCGCGCGCGCATCGCCCACACGCTCGAGCGCTACCCCTACCTGGTGGCGGAGTCCGCGGACGGCTGCGCGCTGGGCTATGCCTACGCCGGGCCGCTCCACGCGCGCAAGTCGTACGACTGGGCCGTGGAGCTCAGCATCTACGTGGCGCAGGACGCGCACGGCCACGGCGTGGGCGGCGCGCTGTACGGCACGCTGGAGCGCCTGCTCGTGGCCATGGGCGTCACGAGCGTCACGGCGTGCATCGCCTACCCGCCCACGACGGACGACCCCCACCTCACGCGCGCGAGCGTCGAGTTCCACACGCACCTGGGCTTTGAGTGGGTCGGACGCTTTCACGCCTGCGCGTACAAGTTCGACCGCTGGTACGACATGGTCTGGATGGAGAAGCCCGTGGGCACGCGCTCGGACCGGCCCCTGCCCCTCAAGACGCCCGCCCAGGTGGCGGGCCTGCTCGACCGATAACGGGCGGCGCGCCCGCGCCGACGCGCGCTGTGCCCACGCCCACGAGTCATACGCTTTGGAGAAGAACATGATCAAGCTTGCCCTGACCGATCTGGACGACACGCTCATTCCCTTTGGCACGCCCGGCGCATCCGACCGCGCGATCGCCGCGATCCACGCCATGATCGACGCGGGCCTCCACTTTGGTCCGGTCACGGGCCGCGTGCCCACGGCCATGGGCTGGATGTTCAGGGGTGACGAGGACTGCGTTGCCACGGGCGCGTTCTGCAACGGCCAGATGGTCTACATCGACGGCGAGCTCACGCACACGGAGGTGCTCGACCACGACTCGCTCCAGCACGTGCAGGACGTGCTGGAGGACGTGGAGGGCGCGGCCCTGGCCGTGTACGACGTGACGGGCGACGGCCTGGCGACCCTGGTCAAGCGCAACGTCAAGAGCCTGGAGGGCCATCCCGGCGTGATGGGCGAGGTCAAGCGGGGCGGCGTGGGCCACGGCACGATGCCGAGCCTGGGCGACACGCCCTGGATCAAGTCGAACGTGCACGTGGACGGCACGCGCGAGCGGCTGGTCCGCGTGCGCGACATGCTGCGCGAGGAGTGCCCCAAGCTCGACTTTGTGCTGCCCAGCCCCACGGCGATGCTGATCGACATCACGCCGCACGGCTGGGACAAGGTGGCCGGCGTGTGCGAGCTCGCCCGCGAGCTGGGCGTGGGCATGGACGAGGTCGCCACGTTTGGCGACTCGGAGAACGACCTCTCCATGATCGAGGGCGTGCCCAACTCCGTGGCCGTGGCAAACGCCACGCCGGACGTGGCCGAGGCCGCGCGCTGGCACATTGGCCCCTCGCGAGACGACAGCGTTGCCGCCGCGCTCGAGCAGATCGCGGCGGCGGCCCCCACGGGCGAGATGCCCGCGTTCATGCGCTAGGCGCCTGCGCGGGCGGCGTCCCGCGGGCTAGGCCAGCGCGTCCCACCTCACGACGGGCACCTGGTCGCCCTCCGCGCGGAGCGCCTGCTCGAAGGCGGTTGCGTCATCCCCGCCACCTGCGGCGATCTGGCTGAGGAGAAGGACGTCCGCCCTCAGCCCCGCGGCATGCTCGGCGGCGACGGCGCGTGCCACGAGCTGCGGCGTCGCGACGTCCGTCGCGTCGCACCCAGCGAGCCTGCAGAAGAGCTCGGGCCGGTGCACGGCCTCCGTGACGGGCCGGCCAAAGCCCGACGCGCCCACGACCTGCACCACGCGGTCCGCCTCCTGGGGGATGACGGGCTCGTGGTCCGCATGTGCCTTGAGCGGGTGCCGCGCGGCGCCGTCCGCCTCCACTAGGACGTAGTCCGCCAGGACGGAGAGCGTGCGCATCTTGAGGCGCGGTGCGGAGAGCTTGCCCGATCCGTCCCCGGCCGGCGTGCCCACGCACACCACGCGGCTGTACCAGAACGCCTGCTCCACGTCCCTCTCGTCCGCGTCCTCCAGGACGGGGCAGCCAAACGGGAGCACGTGCGTGGTCGTGGTGAGGACGACGGTGCCGTCGAGCTCGCGCGCGAGCGCGTCGAGCAGGCTGGTCTTGCCGCCGCTGCCTATGACCGCGGTGATTCCCCGCCCGATTCCAAGCTCCTCGGCAAGTCCCATGTCGCGTCCTCCCTCGTGTGCTGCGGGCACGTCGCCCGTGGCATGCATTCTAGCGCGACGGCCGAGGGCGCGCGTCCTTCTCGCCCGCGCCTACGCCGTCTTGCTCACGCCGACGAGCTTGCTCCAGCCGGTGGGGTGCATCGCGAAGCCGTGGACCTTGGGCGAGTAGCCACAGACCGTCTTGGCGTGCGAGATGGGCAGCACGGGCAGGTCCTGGGTGAGCTTCTTCTCGAGCTGGAGGTAGATGTCGTCGCGGTCGTCGCCGTCGGGCGTCGCGAGGCCCTTGGCCACGAGCGACTTGTACTCGCTGTCGTCGTAGGCGGACATCGTGGCGTTGCTGCCGCTCGCAAAGAGGCTCATGAAGTTGTCGGGGTCGCCGTTGTCGCCGGCCCAGCCCGCGAAGGCGAGGTCGAAGTACTCCTCCGTGCGCTTGGAGCGGAACGTGGTCCAGTCGTACGCGTTGACCGTGAGCTTGACGCCCACCTTGTCGAGGTAGCCCTGGACGGACTCCGCGAGCGACTTGCCGCCGGCCGGGTTGTACTGCATGGCCGTGGTGTAGGTGAGGCAGGTCAGCTCCGTCACGCCGGCCGCGGAGAGCGTGGCCTTGGCGGCATCGGGGTCGTAGTCGGGGTAGCTCACGTCCTTGTCGTACGGCGCGAGGAACTCCGGCATGAGCGAGTGCGCGACGGTGGCGTACTTGCCAAAGAGGGCGCTCACGATGGCGTCCACGTCGATCGCCTGGCAGATGGCCTTGCGGACGCTGGCGTCCTTGAGCTTCTCGCTCGCGGTGTTGAAGACCATGTAGCTGGTGTTGAGGCCGTCGGTCGCCTTGACCGTGGAGCCGCCCTTCCTGACGGTGGGGGCGGAGCTCTTCTCGATCGCCGTGATGACGTCGACCTCGCCGTTGCCAAGGGCCGTCACGCGGTCCGCGGACTCGGGCATGACCCTGAAGACGATGCTCTTGACCTTGGGCTTGGTGCCCCAGTAGTCCGAGAAGGACTTGAGGATGACGGTCGAGCCCTTCTCCCAGCTGCTGAGCTTGTACGGGCCGGTGCCGCAGGGCGAGGTGGCGAGGTTGCCATTGTGCTTCTTGAGCGCAGTGGGCGACACGATGGGCGTGCCGAGCGCCATGGCGAGGTTGCGCACGAACGGCGTGCAGGCCGCGCGCAGCACGGCGACCACGGTGTGGGAGTCCTTGGCGGTGACGGACTTGACGCCCGTGCCGGTCTGGTCCGTGCCGAAGACCATCTCCGCGTAGCCCATGTCCTCGGCACCCTTGCCGTCCATCTGGCGCTCGAAGTTGGTGACCACGGCGTCCGCGTCGAAGTCCGTGCCGTCGTGGAACTTGACGCCCTTGCGCAGGTGGAACGTGTACGTGAGGCCGTCGTCTGACACGTCGTAGCTCGTGGCGAGGCAGGGCTCCGGGTCGCACGTGGTGCCCTTGAAGCGGAAGAGGCCCTCGTACAGGTTGGCGCACAGCTCGAGCGAGCCAAAGTCGTTGACGCGCGCGGGGTCGAGCGCCTGCGGGTCCTCGTTGAGGGCGTACGTGAGCGTGGACGCGGTGCCGCTCGAAGAGCTCGTGCGGTGAGACCCGCATCCGGTGAGGGCGCCCGCCCCCAGGAGTGCGGCGACGGTTGCGCCCGACGCGAGGAAGGACCGGCGCGTGAGCGCCTGAGGCGTGTTGGTGGTGCCCATGGGTATCAGCTCCTTAGGAATGGTGTTTTCGCATGGTACCATGGCTAATGAGTCGACTGGTAAGACATTGTGTAACCAGCCGGTTATCGTTTGGGGCGATAACCGTGTCCCGACCCCGACGCGACGCGAGGAGCTGCCATGGGACTTGTGGTGAGAAGCGCGAGCACTGCCGACCTGGACGCGGTCTGGGGCCTGTTCGAGGCATCCTGCGCGCTGCAGACGCCGGAGGACCCTGGCCCGGACTGGCACCTGGGCGTGTACCCCACACGCGAGGGGCTGGCGGCGCGCTCCGCCGCGGGAGAGCTCTACGTGGGCGAGAAGGACGGCCTCGTGCGCGCGGCCATGGTCCTGGGTGCGGGGGAGGACGAGGGCTACGCCAGCGCCCCGTGGACGATTGTGGCGCGGCCCGAGGACGTGCGGGTGCTCCACCTGCTGGTGGTGGACCCGTCGGCGCGCGGGCAGGGGCTGGGCAGACAGATGGTAGGGGAGGCGTGCCGCATCGCCCGCGACGGCGGCGGCAGGGTCATCCACCTGGACGCCCTGGAGGGAAACGACGCCGCCGAGCGGCTGTACCTTGCGTGTGGCTTTGTGCGGGCGTGCGTTATGGCCGTGCACTACGACGACATCGGCGACGCCAGGACCACGCTGCTGGAGCGCGACCTGGCGGGCGAGGGCGGCGCCGAGGCCGGGGACTGACGCGGCGGCAAAGGGAGTGCGGGCTTCTCGCCAGCGCCGTGACTCGCCCGGCGCTAGCCGACGGTGGTGGAGCTGGTCTGCCTGAGGGCGGAGCTGCCGCCGCACATCTTGCCGTGCGCCGCGTTGAGCGCGTCCAGCACGGGCAGGAGCGAGTCGAAGTCGGATGGCGCGTCGGAAAGCACCGCGATCGCGTAGTCGCCGCAGTCGGAAAAGACGATGGCGCCCTCGGCCGTGGCCGTGGAGGCCAGGCCCTCGTTCGTGGGGTACCAGCCCGGCTTGGCCCAGACGGTGTAGCGGCTGCGCAGGAGCGCGCCCAGCGCGGAGTGGTTGGTCTTGGCAAGGCATCCGGTAAGGAGGCTCGCGCCGGCCTCGCCCGAGGTACCGTAGCGGTAGATCTCCTTCCAGCAGTTGAGCATGCCCGTGGCAGATATGTGCGGGTAGTTGTACGTGTACGCCTCCTGTGCGGCCTCGGGCGCGCGGCTCTTGAGCCAGTTGCCGTACACGGTGTAGCCGTAGGTCTTGAGCAGCGCGCGGAACGAGTCGTTGTCGGAATCGACCAGGCACTTGGTGATGGTGTCGGAGCTGGACGCGGCACCGCCGTTGGTGGACTCCAGGATGGCCGTGCAGTAGATGGCCTTGATGCTGCTTGCGGGGTAGAACTTCTGGTCCGCGTTGTAGCTGACGCCGCGGCCGGTCTTGAGGTCGACCATGCTGAAGCCCAGGTGGTAGCCCTTTGCCGTGAACGCGGCGACGGCGTCCTCCAGGTGCTTGCACGTGGGCGTGTTGGCAAAGCCGTCCGGCGCGGTCACGCTGATGCCGCCGGACGTGGTGAACGTGGTGACCTTGGCGCTCGCGCTCGCGTCGAGCGCGGACGTGTCCTCGGAGGGCTGGGAGCTGCTGGAGGAGCTGTCGTCCTTCTCGCCCGCGGAGCTCGAGGCGTCCGTCGCGGCGGTGGTGACCTTGGCGCTTGCTGCCGACTTTGCGCTGGTGGAGGCGTCGGTGGAGCTCGCGGCATCCTTCGTGGCGGCGTGCGTCGCGGTTGGGAACAGCGCCCCGCGCACCTGCGGCACGAGCGCGACCGCGGCCACCGCCGCCGCGACCAGGGCGAGAAGGACAATCGCCACGGCCTTGTGGCCGCGCCGTGGGCCCCTCTCCCGTGGCGCCTCGTGCCTGCCGTGCCTTCCGTGCGCCTGCGGCGCCGCATGCCTTGCCGTCAACGTGAGCCCCCTTGCACCTGCCTGGCGCGCGCCCCGCGCGTCGCATCGCATTCACAAGAGTATATCGCCGTGCTGCCGGCGGCAGGCATGCGCTAGACTGTGCGGGTCGTCGCGCGCGGGCCGCGCGGCGCGGCGTGACGGAACGCGAACGGGGGAGTCGGTGCGCATGGGTACGACGCAGGGCCAGACGGGACGCGGCGCGGGGATGAGGCTCCTCTCGCCCGCGGGAGGTCCCGAGCAGCTGCGGCAGGCCATCCACTTTGGGGCGGACGAGGTCTACCTGGCCGGCCGCCAGTGGGGCATGCGCGCGCGGAGCCAGAACTTCGACCGCGAGCAGCTGGCCTGGGCCGTGGGCCTCGCGCACGAGGCCGGCGTGTCCGTGCACCTCACGCTCAACACGCTCATGCGCGACGCGGACGTGGACGGCCTGCCCGATTACCTGCGCTACGTGGACTCCATCGGCGTGGACGCCGCTATCGTGGCGGACCTGGGGGCCATGGCGCTCTTGCGCGAGTACGCGCCGCACGTGGAGCTGCACGTATCGACGCAGGCCTCCGTCATGAACGCGCTCGCGGCCGAGCAGTACGCCCGCCTGGGCGCGCGCCGAGTGGTCCTCGCGCGCGAGATGCGCCTGCCCGAGATAGCGGAGCTGCGGCGCCGGCTCGACGCGGACGGCTTTGGCTCGCTGGAGCTGGAGGTCTTCGCTCACGGCTCCATGTGCATGGCCGTGAGCGGGCGCTGCCTGCTCTCGAGCGAGCTCGTGGGGCTGGAGCGCGGCGCGAGCTTTGGCGCGTGCACGCAGCCGTGCCGCTGGGGCTGGACGCTCGTGGAGGAGTCGCGGCCCGACGAGCGCCGCATGCCCGTGGAGCAGGACGGCTCGTGGAGCTACATCCTGAGCTCCAACGACCTCGCGATGCTCGACCACCTGGACGACCTCGCTGCCGCCGGTGTGGCGGCCATCAAGATCGAGGGCCGCGCCAAGGGCTCCTACTACACCGCCTGCGTCACCAACGCGTACCGCCACGTGCTGGACGGCGAGCCCGCCTCGGCCTGGGCCGGCGAGCTCGACGCCGTGAGCCACCGCCCGTACTCAACGGGCTTCTTCTATGGCAACCCCACGCAGAACCCCGGCCGCGTGGAGTACCAGCGCGACCGCCTGATGGTGGCCACGGTCGAGAAGAGCGCGCCCCTTGCCGCAGGGGGTCCGGCCTGGGACCGCATGTACTTCTCGCCCGACGCGGGCGCCGCCGCGGCGGAGGGGTACCTGACCGAGGTCCTCTGTCGCAACAAGGCGCAGGTGGGCGACGCGCTGCAGGTGCTCTCGCCGGGCGAGCCCGTCCGCGAGTGCGTGCTGGGGCCGCTCGAGCGCTGGGACGACGACCTGCAGCTGTGGGTACCGGCCCGCGAGCTCTCGCGCGCGATGTGCCGCTACCGCACGGTGCTGCCCTTCGCGCTGGGCGAGCTCGACATCCTCTGCCTCAAGCAGTAGCCGCTGCTAGCCGTGCGTGTAGCGCGTCGCCGCGTGGAGCATGTTGACCTCGGCCAGCTCAAGCTTGCCGTCGATGTACGGCGCGTACATCGCGTCGATCGACCCCACGCCCATGCTGCAGCCGGAGCACTGCTCGCACGATCCGTCGCCGCACCAGTCGAGCCCCCTGCGCACTATCTGTATGCGCTCCTCGCGCGTGGTGTCCTTTATCAGAACGCTCTTGGGCAAGGCGGACCTCCCTCCGTGTCGCGCGCGGCGTCACCGCGCCGCGCCTGCCATGTGGGGTATGTACCCTGCCGCATGGCAATTGCGTTGCGGCCCCCGCACGAAACCAAACCTATACTTTCCGTAGGGCGCACCGCCGCGTCGCACGGGGCATGTGGGGGAGCGCCGCGTGCCGGATGCTCAGGCGCCGGCACGGCAGACTCGAGGGAGGCCGACCATGGCACTTACGATTGACGACTGCCGCTATGCGGGGGACCGCACGTTCAGGATCGCGGACGCGCCCACGTCCGCGCACATGAGCAAGGACGACCGAGCGCGACTCGCCGAGCTCACGGACGAGAACCGCGTGGTCATGGGCGAGCTGCAGGACAAGCTCTACGCAGACGGGCGAGAGGGGCTGGTCATCCTGCTCCAGGCCATGGACGCCGCCGGCAAGGACTCCACCATCCGCCACGTGATGAGCGGCATGAACCCGCAGGGTATCGACGTGTACGGCTTCAAGCAGCCCACGACGCGCGAGCTCTCGCACGACTACCTGTGGCGCGCGGCGCGGTGCCTGCCGGCGCGCGGCAAGATCGCGCTGTTCAACCGCAGCTACTACGAGGACGTGCTCGTCGTGCGCGTGGACGGGCTCTGGCACGGCTACCGCATGCCGGAGCGCTGCCTCGACTGCACGGAGGACGAGTTCTTCTCGCGCAGGTTCGAGCAGATCCGCGGCTTCGAGGAGCACCTGTACCAGAACGGCTACCGCGTGCTCAAGATCTTCCTCAACGTGAGCCTCGACGAGCAGCGCAAGCGCCTTCTCGCGCGCATCGACGACGAGTCCAAGAACTGGAAGTTCTCTTCCTCCGACCTGATCGAGCGCGAGCACTGGGACGGCTACATGTCCGCCTACGAGTCCGCGATCAACGCGACCGCGACGGAGCACTCGCCGTGGTACGTGGTGCCCGCGGACCAGAAGTGGCATGCCCGCTACCTGGTCTCACAGGCCGTGGTGAACGTCCTTCGGGACATGGACCCGCACTACCCGGAGGTTCCCGCAGGGGAGAAGGACGAGCTTGCCGCCTGCAAGGCGCGGCTTATGGGGGAGTAGCCCATGCAGTATCGCGACGACCGCAACGGCAACCCGCTCTCGCTCCTTGGCTTTGGCTGCATGCGCTTCGAGCGCACGGGC
>NZ_JBJEHW010000086.1:0-3489 GCF_051876455.1 Parafannyhessea sp. | reverse complement strand
CCCCAAGCGCGAGGCAACGCGCCAGGCGCACCTCGCCCAGATGCTCGACGAGCTCCGTCGTGGCGACGTCTACATGAAGATGCCCTGGCACGCGCGGCGCTAGCCAAGCCAGAGCGTGAAGCCGATGTGACGATTCCCCCAGCCACTTGCCCACGCACCCTCACGCCCTCAATATGAACACTGTTCACAAAGAGAAGAACGGCGCACCCGGCCGATGTGCCACTCCAGGAGGCACCACAATGCAGCTCGCAACCACCACCGCGCCCGCCGCGCCGCACGACGCCACCACCTCGCGCCCCGATGCCATGCCCAAGCCCATGCGCATCGCCGAGAGCGTTTTCGACATCTGCTACCTGCTGTTCGACCTGGTGGCGGCCATCGTCTTCCTCGCGTCCGCGCACGGCCGCGCCATCTTCCAGCTGTATGGGCTTCTCGCCCTCGTGCTCGGCGGGGGAGACGCGTTCCACCTCGTGCCGCGCGTGCAGATGCACCTGCGCGGCGTGCGTGAGGACACCACAGCCAAGCTGGGTCTCGGCACGCAGGTCGCGTCCATCACCATGACCGTGTTCTACGTGATCCTTTACCTTATCTGGCGCCGGCTCTTCCCGGCGGCGGCCGCAACCCTGCCCGCGGCCATCCCCGCGCTCATCCTCGCGATGGCGGCCCTCCGCATCGTGCTCTGCCTCCTCCCGCAGAACGACTGGCGCTCCGGCCGCGAGAACCTGCGCTGGGAGCTCTACCGCAACCTCCCGTTCGCGGTACTTGGCGTGCTGGTCATCGCCTTGTTCGCGATCTCCGGCAACGCGGGCGGCCTCGGCATGTGGCGCATGTGCGTCGCCATCGCGCTCAGCTTTGGCTTCTACCTTCCGGTTTGCTTCCTCGCCAAGCGCAAGCCCGCAATCGGCGCGCTCATGCTGCCCAAGACGCTCACCTACATGTGGATGATCGCCATGGGCCTGCAGCTGCTGGCCCGTCTGTAGGCGCGCCATGAAGCCGCAGGCAACCTCAAGGGAGGCCATCCTTGCGGAGTGTCGCGCCATCGTGCGGCACCAGGGCCTCTCCGGCATTAGCGTACGCACCGTGGCTGCGGCTGCGGGCGTGGCCACGGGCACGCTGTACCACTACTTTCCGGACAAGCGCGCACTCCTTTTGGCCGTCGTCGCAGATGTCTGGCGTGACGTGTTCGCCCTGGACGGCGCCCCGCGCGACCGCACGGACTTCTGCCAGTACGTGGACGACCTCTATCGAGGCGCGCGCGATCGCCTTGCCGCCTACCCTGGCTTCGCGCAGGGTCACGGCCTGGAGCTCGTGGCCCTAACCGGTCAGGAGGACGAGGGCCGCGCCCGAATGCAGGCGTTCCTCGACGGCGTGGGCAGCAAGCTGCAAGAGGCGCTCCGCCGCGACCCCCGCGTACGGCCGGACGCGCTCGCGGGCGACCTCACGTCCCAGTCGCTCGCGCGTTTCGTCACGCGTAACGTGCTGGCCGGCCTCGTGCTTGGCCAACCCACCTGCAGCGACCTGCTCGCCGTGCTGCGCGCCGCGCTTTACTGACGCCTGGACGACTGCCGGCCAAAACGCGCCAGTTGCGCCTCAAATCGCTCTCACATATCTTGCACTTGCTACGTCAGGCATAGTATCCTAGCCTCAGACGAATACTACGTCTGACGTAGCATGTCACACACGAGGAGCCAGGGAGCCGGCCCATGCCAACGGACAACCTGGACATAAGCAGCGACGTGATCAGGGGCTACATCGACCCCATGATCCTGCGCATCCTGCTGGACGGCCCCTCGTACGGCTACCAGATCTCCAAGCGAGTCTTGCAGATGTCTGGCGGCCTGTACGCCGTAAAGCAGACCACGCTGTACTCCGCGTTCGCGCGCATGGAAAGAAACGGCCTGGTCCAATCGTTTCCGCAGGTCGCGCAAAACGGTAAGCGCCGCACCTACTATCGCATAACCGCCGCGGGCATGACCCACTACCGGCAAAAGTGTCGCGAGTGGCAGCTCACCAAGGACGTCGTCGGCAGATTTCTGGAAGGCAGTGTCGAGTGATGGAAGACATCAGCAAGTACCTGGACAACCTGTTTGCGCAGCTGCCCAACACGCCGGAGGCCCGCCACGCGCGCGAGGAGCTGGGCCAGATGATGGAGGACCGCTACGCCGAGCTCTGCGCAAAGGGCATGGGCGAGAAGGACGCGGCCTCCGCGGCGATAGCAGAGTTCGGGAGCCTGGAGGAGGTCCGCGAGTCGCTGGGCTTAGGCGCGCAGCCCGCCGCAGCGCAACCCGCCGCAGCGCAGCCCGCAGCTGCGCAGCCCGCGTGTCAGCGTCCTGCCGCGGCGAGCGCCCCGGCGGCGCAGGCGGCTCCGCCCCGCCCGCAGGGCACGTCGGGCCCGGTTCCGCCCCACGTGGAGCAGCCGCCGCAGCCAGGCGCCGCCAGCCCAGAAAAGCATCACAACCGCGGACGCCGCGCTCTTCTCGTTACGTGCATCGTTGTCGCGGCAGTCGTCGTCGCGGCCGTCGCGTGGAACGGAGTCTCCGCCGGCATCCGCGGCGCGTTTGGGGATGGCGCACCCATCGGCCAGAGCGCGTCGTCGGGCGCGTCGGGCAAGGTAGAGAAGGACGTGGACGCAAGCTTCGACTCCGTGGACGTGGACGTAGACATGGCCGACGTCGTGGTGCGTGCGGGGGATTCCGCGCACGTGAGCTGCACGGGTGCGAAGGAGTTCTCGTATGCCTGCGACGTGAAGGGCGGCGTCCTGACCGTGACCCAGGAGGCAAGGCACGAGCACGTTCGCGGCACGGGCGGCAAGGTCGTCGTGACCGTGCCGCGCGGAGCGTCCCTCAGGCGCGTGACGGCGGAGTGCGAGATGGGCGACGTGACCATAAGCGACGTTCGTGCCACCACGACGGACCTCGAGGCAGAGATGGGCGACATCACGGTGGCCAATTGCGACCTTGCGGACGCGAGCCTTGACCTTAGCTGCGAGATGGGCGACGTGACGCTTAACGGCAAGAGCATGGGGTCAAGCTATGCCATCCACGGCAGCGGCAACTCCGGCAGCCGGACCCTCAAAGCCACGTCGGAGATGGGGGATATCACCGTCAGCAACTAGGCATCAAGGACCTGCGGGCGACTCCGACGGTGCCTGAACGCGCCAGGTTGCGCCTCCTTCCCGTGCGAATGATTCGTGTAATGCCAGCTTGCGTCTGCGTGCGGCTGTGCCAAAGCAATAGACTGAAACATTGTGGACGTTAAGCCTGCGTTCAGTGCAATGTGCGTACGTGGGCCGCCTATTGTCAGTGGCTGCAGTCGCCAAGACTACGCCTCGCCTGCAAACCCAAGCTCATTGCGAGTCCGCTTGAAGGGAAGCACAACGTGACCGATTACGGTAACGGTCCGGAAGGTACTGCCAACTGTCCAAAGCATGCACGTCATGCAAGGCAGCCGCAAGATGCCCCGGCAGCAACGCCAACAAGCGACCTCGCG
>NZ_JBJEHW010000085.1:0-16573 GCF_051876455.1 Parafannyhessea sp. | reverse complement strand
CGCTCGACGCGGCAACAAGTCCCTTGCCGTTCGCGCTTGCCATGTGCTTCGGCACGTACGCGCCGGTATGGACGGTAGCAGCAGTCTTGCCGGTCTTGGCCTGCGCCTCGGCAACCGCCTTCTTGATGGCATCCTCCAGAGCCTTCGTGCGGTCGTAGTCCGCCTTTGCCTTCTTCAGGTCGGCAGCGGTCTTCTGCTCGTTTGCAGCAGCGGCATCGTACGCCTGCTGAGCCTGATCTATCGCATCGGAATCCTTGGTGTTGTAGGCGACTGCCGCATCCTGGATCCTCTGCAGTTCAGCCTTCCAGTCAGAAAGCTCGGTATCCGCGATGTAGGGATCCATAACGGCCGGATCTGCCAGAATCTTGTCCGCATCAAGCTCCGCAAGCTTCTTTGCCACTGCGGCGAGGCGAGCGGCCTCGGCATTTGCGGGATCGACCGCGTCGGCCTTGGCCTTCGCATCCGCCTGGGCGTCCGCCAGCTCCTCCTTCAGTTGCTCCACCTTGTCCTTGGCGTCCTGGGCAGTCTTCTGCAGGTCAGCCTTTTTCTGGCTGGCAGCAGTATCGGCAGCGAGTTCCTTTTCATCAGAGTCGGCCTGAACCTTGGCGTCAGCCAGCTTCTGCTGTGCATCCGTCAGGGCCGCGCTCTTCTGCGCGGCATCCTGCTTTGCCTTGGCAAGCGCCGCGTCAGCCTTGTCGCTCGCCTGAGTCGCATCATTATAGGCCTTCTGGGCGCCGGCGAGCTTCTGCTGGGCCTTTGCCAGCTCGTCGTTTGCCTTGTCCAGCGCGTCCTTGGCGGCCTGGGCGCCCTTGCTCACGGTCTCGTAGTGGGCCTGCGCGTCCTTGGCGGCCTGGGCAGACTTAGCAGCCTTCTGGCTGGAGGCGTCAGCAGCGGCCTTCGCCTGGTCGTATGCGGACTGAGCCTTGTCGCGGGCGGCCTTTGCCTGCTGGGCGATGGCGTCGGCTGCGGACTTCTGAGCGGCGGCGGTGTTGACGGCCTTCTGCGCCTGGTCGACTGCAGCCTGGGCACTCGCTACTGCAGACTCAGCATCTTTGAAAGCAGCCTGTGCTTTACCAACGCTCGCTTTTGCGGCATCCATCTTCTCCTTGGCTGCCTGTTTCTCCGCAGAGCCGTTCCCGTTCATCATCGACTTGATGAGGTTGCGGAACTCCTCGACGGTGTAGTACTTGAATGAGCCAGCGTCTAGGTTGACACAATCAGCGCCCCACGCTGCCGTATTGTTGGACGAGTTAAATCCAGCGCCTTGAATGTTATTGTTATCGAGGATATTCAGGAAGTGACCGACCTTGTGATACTCGTCAGGGTACTTCTGCCAAAACTCATAAACGCTGAGGCCGCTCTTCGCGCGCTCGACTCCCTGGACGACGGCGTCTGGGTGGGCCTTGATGAAGGCGTCATACTCTGACTTCTCGCTCATCCAAGCGGCAACCGGGTCCGTATATCCCCAAGCGAGATTTCGCGTCCCATACGAATATGGGGAGTGATTGGCATAGGTTCCGCTGTCATTGATGTCGCACTCAAGCGTCTGCTCGATGAACGTATACGGATCGACCTTCAAGTCCTGCAGCCCATAGCTCTCACGGACCTTGTTAATCTTGTCCATGACGTCGCAAGCCTTAATCAGCGAGTCATAGTTCGCGTTCGAGCCATCGACCTTCACATCTGTGCCATAATTGCCATTGTTGATATCGGCATAATCATTGGCATACATGTTTTCATGCCCGGAAACGCCGAAAATGTCCTTTGACGTCAGTGCGTCAAGCGTGTCCTTTGCCGTCTTTGGAGGAATCGGTTCCGGCAGCGCGTCATAAGCTGCCTTGGCATCGTCATAAGCCTTCTGGGCATCCTTAAGCTCAGCAGCAGTCGTGTTCTTGTTTGCTTTGGCTTTTTCCAGCTTCGACTGGGCGTCGGATAGGGCGTCCTGGGCCTTTTCCAGCGTCGAGTTAGCGTCAGAGGCCTTAGCCTGGGCATCAGAGTAGACCTTCTTGGCACTATCGAGGTCTGCGGACTTCTGGGTGGCTTTGTCGGCGTCTGAGTCGGCCTGCTGTTGGTCGGCATTGGCCTGAGCCTGAGCGGCGTCGGCGTCCTTCTTGGCCTGGTCGGCGCTGCCGGAGGTGGCGTCGCTCAGGGCCTTCTGGGCATTCTTCTGCGCCTGCTCGGCGGAGTCGGCGTTCTTCTTGGCGTCATCAAGGTTCTGCTTTGCAGTGTCCTTTGCTGCAGTGGCATCGGTTGCAGCCTTCTGGGCGTCCTTCACGGCCTTGTTCGCGTCGTCCGAAGCCTTCTGTGCGGCGTTGGCCTTATCCTGCGCGTCCTTCTGCGCGGCAGCAGACTTGTTAACCGCAGCCTTGTCGGCATCCAGTGTTGCCTGGTCCACGTCCTTAGCAGCGTCGGCAGCCTTCTGGGCGTCGGCGGCCTGCTTCTGTGCTTCGTCCAGCTGAGTCTTGGTCGACGTTGCCTTGTCGCTTGCCTCCTTCGCTGCGTCAGCAGCCTTGTTCGCGGCATCCTGCGCCTTCGCAGCTTCGTCCGCGGACTTCTGCTGGACGTCCTTCACACCGTCGCGAACGGTCGCCTCGTCCTTGGCCTTCTGCGCCTGGGCGTCGGAAAGCGTCTGCTTTGCGTTGGCTGCGTCGCTCGCGGCCTGGTTGTGCGCCGCCGTTGCCTTGTCCAGCGCGTCCTTCGCAACCTCGGAGTTCGTCGGAGCGGTCTGCGTGGTGGTCGCCTTCGCGGTGTCGCCCGTGGTCGTCGTTGCGGAAGCCTCGTCAGCCAGCGCCGGCGTCGCACCCACAATCAGCGCGCCCGTCGTCGCAAACGCCGCGGCCGCGGCGATGCCCTTCGCGGACTTCATGTGCTTGGGGGAAACGGATTCCTGCCCATTCTTCTTCATAACTGCCGCACTCCTTCCAACCCATGTCTACGAGGGCGAGAAGATCTGCGCAGCCAGCGGCATCCCCATGCCAACGGCGGCGACGCCATCCCCCGCAGCTACAAAGCCGGCGGAGCAGTCGCCCTCTCGTGCTCCATGGTCGTTCAGCACGCATCCAGAAATGTTGCACAACATTTCAGGAGGCAACTATTTTTCTGTATCGCTCTCAATTGCCTTCCGTCCCTCACGCACCCCCGCACGAGTCCCAACCCTGGCCGCGCGCGTTTCTCGCCCGTTTCAAAAGTTTCGAGCCTGAAAACCAGGCGTTTCGACTGGTCGTGAGGGCCGTTTCTTACAATACCCGCCCTCTGAGCTGGCCTATTACAAACTCAGGCACTGCGGGAGGCATCGGACGCAGCCCCTCCCGCAGGGCCCTAGCCGCACACAACGCGCCGGTCGGCACCGGCGCTCGGCAGAGGAGGGGACATGGGAACGCGCATTGCAGAGCATCCGATCCTGGGCGTGCCCCAGAAGGGAAGGCTGGTCAGCTTCACCTACGACGGAAGGACGCTCCAGGGATACGAGGGCGAGCCGGTCGCGATGGCGCTCAAGGCCGCCGGCGTGATGGTGCACCGCTACACGGCCAAGCGCCACGAGCCGCGCGGCATCTTCTGCGCAATCGGCCGCTGCACGGACTGCGTGATGGTGGTGGACGGCGTCCCCAACGTGCGCACGTGCATGACGCCGCTCGCGGAGGGCATGACGGTCCAGACCCAGTACGGGGCCACGGCCGTGCCGTTCGACGCGGCGGGCGAGAAGGACGGGGCATCCGCGAAGGACGGTGGTGCCGCATGAAGCGCTATGACCTGATCGTGGTCGGGGCCGGCCCGGCCGGCATGTCCGCCGCCATCGAGGCGGCCAAGCACGGCGTGCACGTCGTCGTGTTCGACGAGAACGCGCGTCCCGGCGGCCAGCTCTTCAAGCAGATCCACAAGTTCTTTGGCTCCAAGGAGCACCGCGCCAAGGTCCGCGGCTTCGTGATCGGCCAGGAGTTGCTGGACGAGGCCGCCAGGCTCGGCGTCGAGGTCGAGCTCGACTCCACCGTCATCGGCCTCTACCAGGACAAGGAGGTCGTCGTCAGGCAGGGCGGGGAGGTCAACCACTACAAGGGCGACGCCATCGTCGTGGCGACCGGCGCCGCGGAGAACATGGTCACCTTCGAGGGCTGGACGCTCCCCGGCGTCATCGGCGCGGGCGCGGCCCAGACCATGATGAACCTGCACGGCGTGATGCCCGGCAAGCGCGTGCTCATGCTCGGCACCGGCAACGTGGGCCTCGTCGTGAGCTACCAGCTCAAGCAGGCCGGCTGCGACGTGGTGGCGCTCGTGGACGCGGCCCCGCACGTGGGCGGCTACGGCGTGCACGCCGCAAAGGTCGCACGCACTGGCGTCCCGTTCTACCTCAGCCACACCATCAAGAAGGCCGAGGGCACGGACCACGTCACGGGCGTCACGATCGCTCAGGTGGACAGCCACTTCCAGTTTGTCTCCGGGACCGAGAAGCACTTCGACGTGGACACGATCTGCGTCGCCGTGGGCCTCTCCCCCATGTCGCAGCTCTTCAAGATGGACGGCTGCAAGGTCGTGGACGACCGCAAGAAGGGCGGCCAGGTCCCCGTGGTGGACGACCTCGGCCAGACGAGCATCCCCGGCATCTTCGCGGCGGGCGACGTCTCCGGCATCGAGGAGGCCTCCTCGGCCATGATCGAGGGCAGGATCTCCGGCCTCGCGGCGGCCTACTACCTGGGCTTCGCCACGGAGGACGAGGCTCGCGCGGGCGTGGGCGACAACGAGCGCGCGCTCGACGGCCTGCGCCAGGGCATGTTCGCGCCCAAGAACCGCGGCAAGAAGGTCGAGAAGACCGAGGAGGGCATACCCGTATCCCAGAGCCTGCTCGAGCGCGGCTACGTGGCCGATAGCGAGATCGAGCGCTTCCCCGGCGTCACGCACCGCGTGGGCATCCACCCCGTCATCGAGTGCACCCAGAACATCCCGTGCAACCCCTGCCAGGACGTCTGCCCCAAGCACTGCATCAAGGTCGGCTCGCACATCACGGCGCTGCCGCAGCTCGAGCCTGACGCCAACTGCATCGGCTGCGGCCTCTGCGTCGCGTCCTGCCCGGGCCAGGCGATCTTCCTCGTGGACGAGAAGAGCGAGCCCGGCTATGCCGAGGTCACCTTCCCCTACGAGTTCCTGCCGCTGCCCCAGAAGGGCGACCGCGGCCAGGCGCTCGGCCGCGACGGCAACCCCGTGTGCGAATCGGAGGTCGTGGGCGTCAAGCGCACAAAGGCCTTCGACCACACGGCAATCGTCACGGTCAGGGTGCCCGAGGACATGGCGATGAGGGCACGGTTCTTCAAGGCAGCGCCCGCCACGGACGAAGCCTGAGGGGGGATTCCAGATGAAGGAGATCAACGACCGCACGAGGGACCTCGGCCCCTTCGAGCCCAAGCCGGGTGACGACATGGTCGTCTGCCGCTGCGAGGAGGTCACGCAGGGCCAGATCAGGAAGGCCGTGCACGACGGGCTCTTTACCGTCGCGGAGGTCAGGCGCTACCTGCGCTGCGGCATGGGCCTCTGCCAGGGCCAGACCTGCGCCCGCCTCGTGAAGGGCATCATGGCGCGGGAGCTGGGCGTCTCGCCGGACGAGCTCGAGCCCGCAAGCTCGCGCGCCCCCATGCGCCCCATCGAGATGGGCGTGTTCGCGAAGGAAGGTGGAAGGGATGGAGAGTAACGTGACCAAGGGAACCACGGCTGACGTCTCCAGCCGCACCGCAGACGCAATCGTCGTGGGCGCCGGCATCATCGGGTGCGCGACGGCCTACTACCTCGCCAAGAAGGGCACGTCCGTCATCGTGCTCGACGCGTCGGACGTCATCGGCAACGGCGGCTCCACCAGGAACGGCGGCGGCGTCCGCCAGTCCGGACGCGACCCGCGCGAGCTCCCGCTCGCGATGTACGCCGTCAGGAACATGTGGCCGCACCTCTCCGAGGAGCTCGGCGCGGACGTAGAGTACTGCCAGGGCGGCAACCTCCGCCTCGGCAAGACCGAGCGCCACATCAAGATCCTCGAGGGCCTGCGCGACAAGGCCGTGGCCCAGGGGCTCGACATGCGCATGATCACCGGCGACGAGGTCCGTCAGATCAACCCCTACCTCTCGGACGAGGTCATCGGCGCGTCCTGGTGCCCAACGGACGGACACGCCAACCCACTCAAGGCCACGTACGCCTACTACATGGCGGCCCGCCGCCTGGGCGTGCGCTTCTACACCGGCATGCCCGTGACGGAGCTCCGCAAGGTCCACGGCAGCGTCCGCAAGGTCGTCTGCCCGGAGGCCACGTTCGAGGCCGACCGCGTGATCGTCTGCGCCGGCTACGCCTCCCGCAAGATCCTCGCCAGCGTCGGGATCGACGTCCCCATGTCCAACGTCCTGATCGAGGCGCTCGTGACCGAGATGGAGCCCACGATGTTCCCGCAGATGCTCGGCACCGCCGACGCAGACTTCTACGGACACCAGACCAAGCACGGCTCCTTCGTCTTCGGCGGCGACTCCGGCCTCGAGGACGTCAACAAGGACAACGGGCACGACGCCAACTCCTCCATCACGGCGCCCGCCATCTGCCGCGGCATCCTGCGCTACATCCCCAAGCTCGCCAACGCCAAGATCGTGCGCACCTGGGGCGGCTACGAGGACGTCTGCATCGACGGCGTGCCCGTGCTCGGCGCCGTGGACGAGGTCCCCGGCCTCGTCGTGGGCTGCGCGTTCACGGGCCACGGCTTTGGCATCTCGCCCATCGTCGGCACGCTCCTCTCCGAGGTCGCGCTGGGCGAGAAGACCACGCTCGACCTCTCGGCATTCCGCTACGACCGCTTCCACGCCAGGGCCTAGGCGGCACGCTCTTCTCCAATCCTTAACCACAACCGATGGAAGGGACCACCAATGGACACCAGCATCGACTTCCTCTATCTCAGCGAACCCGACATGATCGCCGCGGGCGTCAAGGACATGCCCGCCTGCATCGACTGCATGGAGGAGCTCCTCGTCACGCTCGCCAAGGGCGACTACGTCATGGGCGGCGAGAACCACAACTCCCACGGAACGATGATCATGTTCCCGGACCACCCCAAGTTCCCCACCATGCCCGCCAACGGGGAGGACCGCCGCTTCATGGCCATGCCCGCCTACCTGGGCGGACGCTGGCAGATGGCCGGCGTCAAGTGGTACGGCTCCAACATGAAGAACAAGGAGAAGGGCCTGCCCCGCTCCATCCTCACCATGATGCTCAACGACAAGGACACCGGCGCCCCCATCGCCCTCATGTCCGCCAACCTCCTCTCCGCCTACCGCACGGGCGGCATCCCCGGCGTCGGCGCGCGCTACCTCGCGCCCAAGGACGCCAAGGTCGCGGCCATCGTCGGCCCCGGCGTCATGGGCAAGACGTCCGCCGCGGCCTTCGTGGCGGCCTGCCCCACGCTCGACACCATCCGCATCAAGGGCCGCGGCAAGCGCTCGCTCGACTCGTTCGTCGCGTTCGTGAAGTCCGAGCTCCCAAGCATCAAGAGCGTCGAGGTGTGCGACACGATCGAGGACGCCGTGCGCGACGCGGACATCGTGTCCTTCACCACCACGGTCTCGGACGACCTCGCGAGCTTCCCCAAGGTCGAGGGCTCCTGGATCAAGCCGGGCGCGCTCGTCTCCATGCCGTCCGCGGCCCTGTTCGACGAGGACTTCCTGCTCAAGAGCCGCCTCGTGGTCGACAACATGGGCCTCTACGAGGCGTGGGAAGAGGAGTACCCCTACCCCACCTTCCCCAAGATGGGCATCATCGGCTGCGCGTTCACGGACCTGGCGCACGAGGGCAAGATCGAGCGCTCCTCCATCGTGAGCATCACGGACGTCATCACCGGCAAGGTCCCCGGCCGCGTGAGCGACGACCAGACCATCGTCTACTCCGTCGGCGGCATGCCCGTGGAGGACATCGCCTGGGGCGGCGACGTCTACCGCAGGGCCAAGGAGCTCGGCATCGGCCAGGAGCTCAAGCTCTGGGACGCCCCCGCCATGTTCTGACGCTCGCGCACCCGGCAACATCCCCGTAACCATCGCCGCAACGATTTGAAAACCTTCGCTGGTATCGTTTTTAGGTGGGGACAGGGATGATGCACGGGCCGCGCCGACGGCGCGACAGGCCCCGCATCCGGCGACGGGAGGCAGCTTTGGTCAGGACGACTTCGATTGCCTGGAGGCCGCGCGCGCTCGAGGCAAGGACCGCCCGGGCGAGAAGGACCGCCCACGACGCCCAAACCCCTGAGCGGGCCGACCAGCCCTACCTGCCGCTCGGCGTCCTCGACTACGAGGAGCGCGTTCCCGAGGGCGGAAGCGCCGCACTCGTCTACGCGTTCTGCACCGGCAGGGAGGCCGTCAACCCCTGGGCCGTGCCCGACGGCTGCGTCGACCTCTCCTTTGGCATCGGCCCCTCGGACGTGGTCGTGACCATCGGCGGCACCGTCTCCTCGGCCCGCGCGTGGTCCTTCTCGGAGGGTCGCTCCTGGGTGGGCTGCCGCTTCCGCTCCGGCGAGGCGCTCCTCCCCCACGGACTCGCGCCCGAGGACCTGGTCGACGCGGACGTCGCGCTCGACCGCGACATCACGGAGGGCCCGCTCGCCACGCGGCTCTTCGAGGCCGACGACCAGGAGGAGCGCATGCGGCTGCTCGAGTGCGAGCTGCGCTCCTGGCAGCGCGAGGACGGCGCCCCCGTGGGCATGCCGGGCTCCGAGCACGTGCGCGCGGTCGAGCGCGTCGCGCGGCAGGAGATCCAGCGCACCGGCGGCAGGGCCACCGTCGCGTCCGTGGCGCAGGAGGCCGGGGTATCACCCCGCTACCTGCGCAGGGCCTTTGCCGAGGTGCACGGGTTCTCGCCCAAGCTGTACGCGCGCTTCGTGCGCTTCCAGCACGCCATGAGCCTCATCGCGCACCCGCGCGAGGGCGCGAGCGCGTCCGAGATCGCGCTTGCCTGCGGCTACAACGACCAGTCCCACCTGGTCCACGAGTTCGACGACTTCGCGGGCATGACGCCGGGGCAGTTCCGCTCGCTCGTGGGTGCCACGGCCTAGCCTCAGGCCCCGCACGACCGTTCTTCTCACCCGCTTCACCGTCACGTACACATGAGGGCACGCCGTGCCCGCGTAGGGCCAACCGCCCGAGGGAGGCTGCAATGTCTGAGGTATCGAGGATCGACATCATCACCGGCATGGAGAAGTTCGACGGCCTTCGCCGCACGCTCAGCCGCGCGCACGTGCGCGGCATGACCGTGATGCAGGTCCTGGGCTGCGGCGTCGAGAAGGGCACCAAGGAATACGAGGTGGACGAGAACTACGAGATGGAGCTCCTGCCCAAGACCATGGTGTCCGTGGTGGTGGAGACGTCCCGCGTTCACGAGCTCGTGGACCTGATCGAGAAGGAGCTCTACACCGGCCACATCGGGGACGGCAAGATCTTCGTGAGCGACCTGACGCAGGTCGTGCGCGTCCGCACCGGCGACGAGGACACGGACGCGATCTAGCCGGACAGGACGCGAACCAGGGAGGGTGCCATGGCACGGGACGAGGACAAGCCGCTCGGACTCAGGAACGTCGTATCCGTCTCGATGGGCCTCATCGTCTCGATGAGCTGCCTCGTCTCGCTCGGGCAGGGCGCCGGCGAGGCCGGGACCATGTTCATACCGGCCATGGCCATCGCGCTCGTGCTCAACCTGTGCTCGGCCGCCTGCATGGCGGAGCTCAACAGCCTCATGCCCAACGCCACGGGCGGACTGGTGCAGTACACGCTCGCGGGGCTCGGCCCCCTGCCCACGCTCGTGGCGATGGTCGGCGGCTACCTGGTGTGCAACATCCTCTGTGGCGGCGTGGAGGCCGCCATCTTCGGCTCGGTCATGACCGAGACGCTGCACCTGCCCATCCCCGCTGCCGTGTGGCCCACCGTGGTCTCCATCGTAATCGCCGTGTGCGCGCTTTTGGGCGTGGACGCCTTCGCCAAGCTGCAGGACCTCGTGTCCTACCTGCTGTTGGCGTCCATGATCGCCATCGGCCTCATCGGCGCGTGCAAGCTCGGCACAGGAGCGGTCGTGCACCAGCAGGCCGCCGTCGCCACGGACCCGGCGTCCGTCGTGGCGGCCGTGGGCACGGCGTCGTGGCTCTTCGTGGGGGCGGAGTACTGCATCCCCATATCCAAGGACGTACGCAACGCCAAGCGCAACATCCCGCTAGGCATGATACTCAGCCTCGTGCTCATCTTCGTGATGGACTCGATCGTGGTGCTGGGCTTTGGCAACTACGTGCCGTGGGCGGAGCTCTCCAAGTCCGCCACGCCGCACCTGCTCTACGGCGAGAACCTCCTGGGCAGCTTCGGCAAGGTCTGGATGTGCGTCGTGTCCGCGCTCGCTTTCACGGGCTCACAGAACTCCACGGTCAACGGCCTGTCCCAGATAACGGACGGCATGACCAAGGTCAACATGATGCCGCACTTCTTCGCGAGGAAGAACAGGCACGGGGCCCCGGCGGTCGCGATTCTCTTCGTCACGGTCTCCATCTGCGTGATCGCGTTCCTGTCCGGCGGGACGTCGGACTCCATCTCGTTCATGATCCTGGTGGTCACGGTGCTGTGGCTCGTGTCCTACATCCTGGCGGACCTGGACGTCCTGGTGCTCAGGCGGCGCTTCCCCAAGGCGCCGCGCGCGTTCAGGGTGCCGGGCGGCCCCGTGATCCCCGTGGCGGGCATCGTGGGCACCATCTTCATGATCGCAAACATCTCGTCCGACCCGGCCGAGGCCCGCATGGTGTGGCTGGTCTCCCTGGTGACGCTCGCGGTGCTGGGCGTGTACTCGCTCTTCTGGATCCGCCGCAAGATGCACATGCCGGCGCTCAAGCCCGTGCCCATCCCGCAGGTCCTGGCCATGGAGAACGACCTCTACTACACGATCCGCCGCCGTCGCGGCATCTGGCGGTAGCGCCGCGACCACGGCCGTGCGCCTGCCCAAAGGCCGCGTCCTTCTCCCCCGGCGAGTGCTCCTGTCCCAGGTTTCTGCCTGATGGGGTCGCTATTGTTCCCCTTAGTTACTTGCGGGTCGGCGGGTTGCCTGCAAGACTTTGCGTGGACGAGAAGAACGACGACCTGGGGACGTGACCTCATGCAACACAGGAGGAAGCTCGAGAAGGACATCCGCTGCCCGCTGGAGTATGGGCTGGACGTGTTTGGCGGCAAGTGGAAGAGTCGCATACTCTGCGTGCTCTCCGCCAAGGGGCGGCTTCGCTACAGCCAGCTGCGAGACGAGATGACCAACGTGTCGGACGCGGTGCTCTCCGCGTCGCTCAAGGAGCTCATCGCGAGCGGCATGGTGCTGCGCCAGAGCTTTGACGAGATCCCGCCGCGCGTGGAGTACTCGCTCACGCCGCGCGGCCTTTCCGCCGTGCCCATCCTGCGCTCCATCTGCGCGTGGGCGGGGCAGGTGCACCGCGAGGTCACGAGCGACGCACCGCGCCAGTGCCAGACCTGCGACTACGTGGACGTGGAGCCCACGGGGCGCCGCGCGGGGGCGTAGGCGGGACGCGGCGGCGCACGGCCTCGCATCGTCGCAGGTCAGAAGCCACTTGTGGCAACCATAGCCGCTCATGTTCCCTTTAACGTCTTTAGATTGCCGAGTCGATTTCATATCTTGAGTATCGCCAAACGGCAGAGCAGCCAAAGACAAGAGAGGGAGACAGACATGAACGAGAACGTGACCAAGCTTCTGGACGCCAGCATGTGGGACCTCGCGACCTGCGACGCAAACGGCGTGCCCAACGTGGTGCCCGTGGCCTTCAAGAAGGTGACCGAGGACGGCAAGCTGCTGGTGGGCGACGTCTTCCTGGGCACCACGCTCAAGAACATCGAGGCCAACGGCGGCAAGATCGCCATCTCCGTGTACGACCCCAAGGCGCTCGAGGGCTACCAGATCAAGGGAACCGCAAGCTACGTGGCCGAGGGCGCGATCGTGGACGAGTTCAAGCAGATCGTGGAGAAGGTCTTCAAGGGCGCGGCAACCGCCAAGGGCGCGCTCGTCATCACCCCGGACACCGTGATCGTGACCACCCCCGGCCCGGACAACAAGAAGGTCCTGGCGTAGGGCAGCAGCAGCCAGCCGCAAGCCGGACGCCGCAAGCCGGACGCCGCCAGACTATTCCGGCAGCCAGGCGCCCGGCAGGTGGAGGTAGGCGCCCTCGGGCAACGTGAAGCGACCCGCAAGCCCCCGCGCGAGCAGCAGCTTTGCCCGGCGCACCGCCTCCGCAAGCCCCAGGCCCATGGCAAGGCCCGCGGCGATGGCGCTCGACAGCATGCACCCCGTACCGTGCGCCGAGCCTCCCGCGACCGCCGGCACGCCCACCCAGGTCGTGTCCTCCGCGGTGGCGAGGCAGTCATCCGCTAGACCCAGGTGCCCGCCCTTGAGGAGCACCGCGCAGCCGTAGCGGCCGAGAAGATCGGCCGCCGCGGCTGCCATGTTGTCCCTATCGTCTATCTGTCGTCCCAGCAGCGCCTCGGCCTCCGGCACGTTGGGCGTCACGAGTGTGGCCTGCCGGAAGAGGGCGCCAAGCACGGACGCCGCATCGGCCCTAGACGCTGCGTCGACCCGGGACGCCGCGTCCTTCACGCCCGGCGCATCCGGCGCTCCAGCCAGGAGCGGCGTGCCGCTCGTGGAGGCGAGCACGGGGTCGACCACCACGTTGCTTGCGTGTGCCTGCGCGAGCGCCTCGGCCACCGCGGCCGCGACCCCGGGCGTGCCGAGCATGCCGACCTTGACGGCAGCGGGCGCCAGGTCCTCATAGGCAGCCGCGATCTGGGCCGCCACCAGGTCGGGCGCGAGCGGGACCACGCGCCGCACCGCCGCGAGCGACTGGGCCGTCACGGCCGTGGCGGCCACCTTGGCATGGAGCCCCATGCCCGTGATGGTCGCCACGTCGCGCGCGAGGCCGGCGCCGCCGGAGCTGTCGAGCCCCGCTATCGCGAGGACGGCCCTCATGCGCGGACCGCGTCCGGCAGCGCGGCCTCCAGGCTCGCGCGGAGCCCGCGCGCCGCCGCCTCGCAGTCGTCTGCCGCAAAGATCGCGGACACGACGGCGCCGCCCGCGACGCCCGTGCCGGCAAGCTCGTGCGCCGTGGAGGCGTCCACGCCGCCGATGCCCACCACGGGGATGGGCACGGCCGCGCAGATGCGGCGCAGCTCGTCGTAGGTCACGTCCACGGCGTCAGGCTTGGTGGGCGTGGGGTGCAGCGCGCCCACGCCCAGGTAGTCGGCCCCGGCGCGCCACGCGGCCACGGCCTCGTCCACGGTCTGGGCGGACACCCCCACGATGGCGTCGGGCCCCAGCAGCGCGCGGGCGCGGGCGCAGGACGTGTCCTCCTGCCCCACGTGCACGCCGTCGGCCCGCACCTCGCGGGCGAGCTCCACGTCGTCGTCAATCACAAAGGGCACGCCCAGCTCCTCGCACAGCGCCTTGAGCTCGAGCGCGAGGGCGCGCCTCTCCTTCGCGGGGGCGTCCTTCTCGCGCAGCTGCACGAAGGTCGTGCCGCCTGCGACGGCCTGCGCCACGCACGCGGCGAGCGTGCGGCCGCGCAACCAAGCGCGGTCCGTCACGGCGTACAGCAGCATGCCGCGGCGGATGGCCTCCGCCGACCAGCGCCCGCGACGGCAGGGCGCCAGGCACTTCTCGCCCAGAGCGCCTGCCTCCCGCTCGGCGGCCATCAGAGGTCCTCCACCTGGGCGGCGTCCGCAAGCTCCGCGCCGGTCACGGTTGAGAGCGCGTCGATCAGGTACGTGCGGAAGCTGCCCGTGCCGTCCTCCCCCGTCATGCGCGAGCGCGCCTTCTGGCCGCACACGCCCATGGTCGCCACGCCGGCGACGGTGGCGAGAAACGCGTCCGTGCCGACCGCGAGGAACGCCGGGAGCAGCGCGGAGAGCATGCAGCCGGTGCCCGTGATGCGGCCCATCATGGGTACGCCGTTGGTGATGGCGCAGGTGCGCGCGCCGTCGCTCACGATGTCGATGGCGCCCGTGACGGCCACGGTGCAGCCCCACGCCTGGGCCAGGCGCGCTACAAAGCCGGCAGACTCGTGCAAGTTTTCGCGCGTCGCGACGTCGGCCGCACTGGCGTCAACCCCGCGCGTGCTGGAGGATGCGCCGCCCAGCGCGCGGACCTCGCTCATGTTGCCGCGCACGAGCGCGGGGTGGCAGCCCTCCAGCAGCTGGCGCGCCGTGTCCGTGCGCAGGTGCGAGGCGCCGGCGCCCACGGGGTCGAGCACGATGGCGTGGCCCAGCTGCGCCGCCCTGGCGCCCGCGCGGCCCATGCCCTCGATGCTGCGACGGTTGAGCGTGCCGATGTTGAGGTCGAGCCCCTGGCAGATGGACGTGATGTCCTCAACGTCGTCCGGCTCGTCGCTCATGATGGGGCTCGCGCCTATGGCGAGCAGCGCGTTGGCGCAGTCGTTCACGGTGACGTAGTTGGTGATGCAGTGCACGAGGGGCGACGTGGCGCGCACCGCGTCGAGGCAGTTTGCAAGCTCGGTGGACTTCATGGTTGCATGCTCCTTACGGCGGCCTGCCCAGACGCGGTGCCTGGCGAGGCCGCTCGTTCTTCTCTTCTGGATGTCTTGATTGCCGCTGGTTGCGGAACTTATGGCACGGCTGCGGCGGCCGGTCGCGTGCCGCAGCCGCCGGTCGCTAGTCGAGGTCGACCGTGAGCCCCGCCATGATCCTGTTCACGGTGCGGGCGGCGCACATCTTGCCGCACATCGTGCAGGTGCCGTCCTCCTCGGGGGGCGCCTCCGCCAGGATCTCCTTGGCGCGGTCGGGGTCGATGGCGCAGGCAAACATGTCGTCCCAGTTCACGCGGCGGCGCGCCTCGCTCATCTTGTTGTCTATGTCGCGGGCGCCGGGGATTCCCTTTGCGATGTCTGCCGCGTGCGCCGCGATGCGCGTGACCACCAGGCCCTCGCGCACCTCCTGCGCGTTGGGGAGCTTCAGGTGCTCTGCCGGCGTCACGTAGCAGAGCCAGTCCGCGCCGGAGCTTGCCGCCACGGCGCCGCCGATGGCCGCGGTAATGTGGTCGTAGCCGGGCGCGATGTCCGTCACGAGCGGCCCCAGCACGTAGAACGGCGCACCATGGCACAGGCGCTTCTGCAGCTTCATGTTGGCCTGGATCTCGTCAAGCGCCATGTGGCCGGGTCCCTCGACCACCACCTGCACGCCCTTCTCCCATGCGCGGGTCGTGAGCTTGCCCAGCTCCACCAGCTCGGCCACCTCGCTCGCGTCCGTCGCGTCGTAGGTCGATCCCGCGCGCAGGGCGTCGCCCAGGCTGATGGTCACGTCGTGGTCGTGCAGGATCTCGAGCACCTCGTCAAAGTGCTCGTAAAACGGGTTCTCCTGTCCCGTGGTCATCATCCAGCCAAACAGGAGCGACCCTCCGCGGGACACCACGTTGGTCAGGCGCTTGGTCTCCATCAGGGTCTTCAGCACCGAGCGGTTGAACCCCGCGTGGATCGTCATGAAGTCGACGCCGTCCTCCGCGTGTGCCTCAACCACGTCCAGAAAGTCCTGCGCCGTCAGCTCAACCAGCGGCTTGTCGTTGTAGCCGATGGCGTCGTATATGGGCACGGTGCCCACCATGAGCGGCGTCTTCTGGATGAGCTCGCGACGGAACGGGCGCGTCTTGCCGGAGTTCGACAGGTCCATGATCGCGTCCCCGCCAAAGCGCTCCGCGATGGAGACCTTCTCCCGCTCCTCGGGCGCGTTCTGGATGTCGCCCGAGATCCCCAGGTTCACGTTGACCTTCGTGCGCAGCCCCTCGCCCACGCCGCACGGCCGCAGCGCCGTGTGCGCCGGGTTGCACGGGATGGCGATGGTCCCCCGCGCGACGGCGTCCCTAATGTACTCGTCTGATCTGTGCTCGGCCTGTGCCACTGCATGCATCGCGTCGGTTACGGTTCCCGCGCGCGCAGAATCCATCTGCGTCATGACGCTCCCTTCGTTGGCATTATCCACATCAGGTTCTTGGGTCGTGGCGAATGGACGCCACCTCTCAGCCGGGCCGTATCCCAGCTCCCCATGTCGCGGCCCATTGTAGAACACTTCCCGGGAATGTCACGCACAATGTCTGGCACAAAGGCAGGATTACGCAAGCTACCGTAGCGTCATGTCCCGCGCGTGCGAAAATACCTAGGTGAGAAGAACAACCACTGCCACCCGAAGGACCCATGATCAAGCTCGCCCTGTCCGACCTGGACGACACGCTCATCCCCTACGGCCAGGGCCGCGCGTCCGACCGCTCCATCGCGGCGATCCGCCGCGTCAACGCCATCCCCGGCCTGGTGGCAGGGCCCATCTCCGGCAGGACCATCGGCATGATGTCCTGGATGTTCGAGGCGGACGCGGCCGACTGCTTTGCCACTGGCATCTTCGTCAACGGTCAGGTCGTGCGCCTGCGCGGAGAGGTCATCAGGCGCGATGCCCCCAGCCGTGAGACGCTGGACGCGCTGGCAGACTACCTAAAGGAAGTCGAGGGCGAGGGCGTGGCGCTCACGCTCTACGACGACGAGGTCGAGGGT
>NZ_JBJEHW010000084.1:0-3544 GCF_051876455.1 Parafannyhessea sp. | reverse complement strand
TCGAACGGGTCGATCACGCCGTCGTGAACCTCCCACATGTGCTCGCACACCTCGTCCAGGAACCAGCGGTCGTGCGTCACGACGAGAAGCGCGCCCTGCCCGGGCTGCCAGCGGTGCTTGAGGTGGTTGGCGAGCCATGTGATGGCACCCATGTCCAAGTGGTTGGTGGGCTCGTCCATCAGGATCACGTCCCACGTGCCCACGAGCACGCGCGCGAGGTCGCACCTCCTGCGCTGCCCGCCGGAGAGCTCCCCCACCTTGGCGTGCCAGTCCACGTCGCCCAGCAGCTCGTCCAGGATGGAGCGGACCTTGGGGTCGGACGCCCACACGTACTCGGGCACGTCGCCCACGACGGCGCGCTCCACCGTGTCGGCATCGTCGAGCGAGTCCTCCTGGGCGAGCATGCCCACGGTGATGCCGTTGCGGTACGTCACGTTGCCGTCATCCGGCTCGATGCGCTTGGCGATGAGCTCGAGCAGCGTCGACTTGCCGTCGCCGTTCTTGCCAACGATGCCTATGCGCTCGCCCTCGTTGATGCCGATGGTCTGGTCCTTCAGCACCTGCTTGCCGGGCCATTCCTGGCTCAGGTGCTCGCATCCGATGAGGATTCCCAAAGCTATGCCTCCACGCCCGCCGCGAGTCCCCGCAGCAGGCTGATCTCCTTCTTGTATCCAGCGAGGTCGTTGGGCGTCTCAAGTATCATGGGGAGCCCGAACGTCCTGGGGTCCGTCACCACGGCGCGAAAAGCCTCGAGCCCCAGGGTGCCCTCGCCGATCTTCTCGTGGCGGTCCTTGTGGGAGCCACGGGGGTTCTTCGAGTCGTTGAGGTGCAGCGCCCTCAGGCGGTCAAGTCCGATCACGCGGTCGAACTCGTCCAGCACGCCGTCGAGGTCGCCTGCCACGTCGTATCCGGCGTCGTTCACGTGGCACGTGTCGAGGCAGACGCCCAGGTGCGAGTCGAGCCGGACGCCGTCGATGATGCGTGCCAACTCCTCGAAGCTCCGCCCTACCTCCGTGCCCTTGCCGGCCATGGTCTCGAGCAGCACGGTGGTGCGCTGGCCCTCGAAGAGCACCTGGTTGAGGCCCTCGCAGATGAGCTCGATCCCACGGTCCGCGCCCTGCTTCACATGGCTTCCCGGATGGAAGTTGTAGTAGTTGCCCGGAAGCTCCTCCATGCGCCTGAGGTCGTCCGCCATGGCCGTGCGGGCGAACTCGACGGTGCTCGCCTTAGACGAGCAGAGGTTCATGGTGTAGGGGGCGTGCGCCACCAACGGGCCAAAGTCCTTCTCGGCCATGATGCGCCGCAGCTCGGCCACGTCGTCGGGGTCGAGCGGCTTCGCGTTGCCGCCGCGAGGGTTGCGCGTGAAGAACGCGAAGGTGTTCGCGCCGATCTCCACTGCGCGCCGGCCCATGGCCGCGTAGCCCTCCGACGTGGAGAGGTGGCAGCCTATGCAGATGTCCGCCATGCTACGCCCCCGCTTCCAGCAACCTGGAGACGCGGTCGAGGAGCTCCGAAGCCACGCCTGCCAGAGGCAGCGTGTCCAGCTGCTCGACGTGGTCCGCGTACACGAAGGCGACGCGGTCCGTGTCGGATCCAAAGGTCGAGTCGGAACGGCTCACGTCGTTGGCCACGATGAGGTCGCAACCCTTGCGCGCGAGCTTGGCCTGCGCGTTCGCCAGGAGGTCGTGCGTCTCCGCGGCAAAGCCCACTACCTTGCGCGCGCCCTTGGCGGCGCTGAGCTCGGCAAGTATGTCCGCGGTCTCCACGAGCCTGATGCAGTCCAGGTGCTCGGCGGCCTTCTTGAGCTTGTGGTCGGCGGGATTCGCCGGCGTGTAGTCTGCCACGGCCGCCGCGCAGACCGCGACGTCCGCATCGGAGAAGGACGAGAGCGCCGCGTCGTGCATCTCCCGTGCGCTCACGACGTCGATGCGGTCCACGCCCGCGGGGGTTGGGAGCGAGCACGGACCGGCGACGAGCGTCACGCGCGCCCCGCGGCGCGCTGCCTCGCGGGCGATCGCGAAGCCCATCTTGCCCGTTGACGCATTCGCGATGTAACGGACAGGGTCGATGGCCTCGTGCGTGGGGCCCGCCGTCACGAGCACGTGCCTGCCGGCGAGGGGGTGGCCGTCGGTCGAAAGCCCCAGGAGCGCGAGCGCGCGGGAGACGATGTCGCCCACGCACGCGAGCTTGCCCTCGCCCACGTAGCCGCAGGCGAGCTCGCCGCTGTCGGGCATCACGAACTCGACGCCACGCGCCAGGAGCGTCCTCACGTTCTGCTGCGTGGCCGGGTTTCTCCACATGTTGACGTTCATGGCGGGTGCGACGAGCACCGTGGAGTGGGCGGCCAGGAGCGTTGTGCTCGCCGCGTCGTCCGCGATGCCGAGCGCCATCTTCGCGATGAAGTTGCCCGTTGCGGGGACCACGAGCACGAGGTCGGCAAAGTCCGCGAGCTCGATGTGCGGTATGTCGCTCGAGGCGTTGCCATAGAGGGACGTCACGACCTCGTGGTGCGTGAGCGCCCGGAAGGTCGCCTCCCCCACGAAGTGCGTCGCGTCCTCGGTCATGGCCACGCGCACGTCGCAGCCGGCCTTCTGCAAACCGCGAAGCACCTCGCAGGCCTTGTAGGCCGCGATGCCGCCGTTCACGACAAGGGTGACGTTCGGCATCAGTCGGCAACCTCCTGCGTCACGAGCAGGCGGTGGCAGTAGGGGCACTCCGTGATGGCGTCGGCCTTCTTGAGGTCGTTGAAGAGGCTCGGCTGCAGCTTGACGCGGCAGATCGAGGGGACGTTGCCCTGCAGCCTCTCGACCGCGAGCCCGCCGAAGCGCTTGAACGCGGCGTCGTAGCGCTTGATGGTGTCCTCGTCCAGGGCGGCGAGCATCTGCTTGCGCTCGCCGTCGAGGGCCCTCGCGCGTGCCATGAGGTCGGCGGTGTCGCGCTTGAAGGCCTCCTCCTGCGCGGCGCGCTCCTCGTCGAGCTTCGCGTCCAGGTCGCGGGCGTTGGACTCGGCCTTGCCCAGCCGCTTGAGAGACTCGACCTTCTGGCCGTGCTCGTACTCGATCTTCTCCATCTTCTTTGCGAGGTGGGTGAGCTGCGCCTCGATGTTGGAGGCCTGGCGGTAGTCGGCATCGGGTGCCTGGGCCGCGGCCTTGACCTCGTCCGCCTTCTGCATCAGGTGCTCGTGCTCCTGCTCGCAGTCGGCTATCTCCATCTCGGTGTCCTTGCGCTGGCCCACGATCTTGGTAAGCTCGCCAGCGACTTTGCGCTTTGCCGCGTCGATCGCGGCGATCTTCCTCTGCTGCGGCATGGCCTTGAGTGTCTTGCTCAGGCGCATGAGCTCAAGGTCGATGTCCTGAAGGCGAAGCAGTGCCTCGTAGTCGTTCATGTCTACCTCCGGCCGATTTCCTTCGACCATTATTCCCTTAGGCGCCCGGTTCCCGGGCGCGTCCGTCTAGCGTCCGCCTGACTCCACGATGTCGAGAAGAGCGTCGGCAAAGGCGTCGAGGTCCTTCTCACCCACACGCTCGTCGAACGATATCCTGAG
>NZ_JBJEHW010000083.1:0-17026 GCF_051876455.1 Parafannyhessea sp. | reverse complement strand
GCGGCTACTCCACGTCGATCTTGTGGACCCAGCCAAACTGGTCGGGGATCTCGCCGGACTGGATGCCGGTCAGGGTCTCGCGCAGCTTCTTCATCACGGGGCCGACGTGCTCCATGCCATAGACGATCTTCTGGTCGCCGTTGTCGACCTCACCCACGGGGCTGATCACGGCAGCGGTGCCGCACATGCCGCACTCGACAAACTGGTCGATCTCGTCAAAGCGGACCTGACGCTGCTCGACCTTCATGCCCAGCATCTTCTCGGCGACGTCCACGAGGGAGCGACGGGTGATGGAGGGAAGGATGGAGTTCGTGGCGGACTTGGGAACCACCAGCGTGCCGTCCTTCTTCACGAAGAGGAAGTTGGCGCCGCCGGACTCCTCCACGTAGGTGCGGGTCTGCGGGTCGAGGAACATGTTGTCCGCATAGCCCGCCTTGTGCGCGAGGACGCTCGGGTAGAGGGACATGGCGTAGTTCAGGCCGGCCTTGATGTTGCCGGTGCCGTGCGGTGCCGCGCGGTCGTACTGCGAGACCTGCACCTTGACCGGCTTCACGCCGCCCTTGTAGTAGGCGCCCACGGGCGTCACGAGGATGCGGAACTGGTACTCGTCGGCGGGCTTCACGCCGATGACGTTGCCGGTCGCGAACATGAGCGGGCGGATGTAGAGCGTGGCGCCGGTGCCAAAGGGCGGCACCCAGGCGGCGTTGGCCTTCACGACCTGCTCCACGGCGTCCACGAAGCGGTCGACGGGGAACGGGGGCATCACGATGCGCTCTGCGGAGTCATGCATGCGCTGTGCGTTCTGGTCCGGTCGGAAGCAGACGATGTCGCCATTCTCGGTCGTGTATGCCTTCAGGCCCTCGAAGACCTCCTGGCAGTAGTGGAGAAGGCCGGCGCACTCGGAGAGCGTCACGGTGTGGTCCTTCGTGAGGGTCCCCTCGTCCCACTTGCCGTCCTTGTAGTTGGAAACGTAGCTGTAGTCCGTGGGCTGGTAGGCAAAGCCGAGGCTGCCCCAGTCGATGTCCTTCTTCTCCATCTCAAACTCCTTAGATAGAACCTTTAACCACGCGCCCCCGCGCGAGGTGGAAAAGAGTCTACTACGGCAAATTGGATGTGACGCGTATATCACGCGCTTGAGACGTGTCTGAAACACACGCAGGTGCGCCCATGGGCACGCGTCCCTCCCGCCCGCCGCGGCATGCGGCGTCTTCGCGGGCGAGAGGGACGGCTCCCCTACCTGAGGTCGTTTTCGCGGTCGTAGTGCTTCCCGCCCCAGTACACGCGGGTCGCGCGCTCGCACTTCTCGGGCAGCTCCACGTCCTTGAGCGCCCACTTGCAGAACTCGTCAAAGCCCACGCGGTCCACGATGTAGCCGATGTGCTCCTTACCCTCCGGCGCGTTGGGGTTGATGTACTCCTCGATGAAGGCGTAGGTGTTCTTCACGATCTTGATGATGGAGTCCTCGTCCACCCAGCGCAGCCAGTCCTGGCCCAGGCGCGGGTTCTGCTTGCCGGTGCGGCCCATGATCTTGAGGCGGAAGTAGTGCTCCGGGCTCCTGGTCCAGGCGCGCGTGGGGCAGTACACCACGCACACGCCGCAGCCGATGCAGCGCTCCTCGTCGCGCACCACCTTGTCGTTCACGAGCTTGAGCGCGCTCACGGAGCGGCGCTGGCACCAGTTGACGCACTGCCCGCAGCCGATGCAGCGCGTGGGGTCGTACTGCGGCTCCGTCATGCCGATGATGCCAAAGTCGTTCAGGGCCACGTGCGCGCAGTCGTTGGAGCAGCCCGTGAAGGCCACCTTGACGTGGCGGTTGTTGGGGAAGATCTCGTGGTCCATGCGCTGCGCGAAGGCCGTGGTGTCGTAGCAGCCAAACGGGCACAGGCGCTTGCCCGGGCAGGCCACCACGTTGCGCGTGCCGCTCGCCAGGTAGCCGTGGGCCGTGTCCTCCTGGTTGATCTGCATGTCCTCGATGATCTGCTGCAGGAGCGCGTTCACCTTGGGCATGTCCTCGAGCTTGATGCCCGGGATCTCCACGCCCTGGCGGTTGGTGAGGAAGATCTCGCCGTTGCCGAACTCCTCCGCGATCTCCACGATGCGCGCCATGCTCTTGGCGCTCACGAGGCCGCCGGGCACGCGCACGCGGCTCGCGGTCTCGCCGCGCACCTTGCTCTGGCGGAAGGCGTTCTTCTTCAGCGCCTTTACGTTGACGTCCTGAATCATGTTGCCCTCCTAGTCGAGCATGTCCTTGCTCTCGGTGTAGTTGAAGACGGGGCCGTCGAGGCACACGTACTTCTCGCCTATGCGGCAGTGTCCGCACTTGCCCAGGCCGCAGCACATCTTGCGCTCCTGGCTGACCCAGATGTTCTGCTCCGCAAAGCCGCGGGACAGGAGGCCGAGCACCGTGAAGTGCATCATCGGCGGGGGCCCGACGACCACGGCCTGGGCCGTGGAGGGGTCGCGCAGGGGCAGGTCGGGGATGTACTTGGTTACGAGGCCCACGTTGCCCGCGTAGCCCTCGGGCGCCGCGTCCACCGTGAGCGTGAGGTCGAGCGCCTTGTCCCAGCGCTTGAGGTCGTCGCGGAAGAGCAGGTCGTCCGGGCTGCGGAAGCCCACGATCACGTGCTTGTCGCGCGGGGTCGCGCTTGCGGCCAGCGCCTCGATCACGCCGCGGACGGGGCTCACGCCCGTGCCGCCCGCCACGACCACGCACTCGCCGTCCACGTAGCGGCTCACGTCGAAGCCGTTGCCGTAGGGACCGCGCAGCAGCAGGGTCTGGCCTGCGTAGGTGTCGAACATCTCGTTGGTGACGCGGCCGACGCGGCGGATGGTGAGGTCCACGGACTCGCCGGGCACGATGCCGCTCACGCTGATGGGCGCCTCGCCGAACTTGGGGACGGACACCTCGAAGAACTGCCCGGGCCTGACGTCGCCGTGGAACGCCATGCGGAAGGTGTACTCCTTCTTGGTGTGGCGGATCACCTCGAGCACCCGCGAGGGAAACGGGACGTAGGGGTTCGCGTGCATGGTCTGGCTACTCATCCTTGGCCTCCTCGCGCTCGCAGGCATCCGTCAGCTTGTTCACGATCGCCGCGAAGCTGATGTACTCCGGGCACACGTCGTCGCAGCGGCCGCAGCCCACGCACATGTCGTAGCCAAAGCGCTGGCGGAAGTCCCACACCTTGTGCAGCACCTTGAAGCGCATGCGCTCGCCGGCCTTCCTGCGGTACTGGCCGCCGCCCGCGACGTTGGTGTAGCCGTCGATCATGCAGCTGGCCTGCACGCGGCGCCGCTCGCCCACGCGGCCGTTGTCCGTGTAGAACACGTCCTGCATGGTGAAGCAGGTGCAGGTGGGGCACACGATGCAGCAGCGGCCGCACTCGATGCAGCGGCTGTCGTACTCGTCCCACAGCGGGTCCTTGTAGATCGAGTTGGGGACCTTGGACGGCACGCGGACGTGCACCTCGTTTTGGGTCACGTGCGCGGGGGTCACGTCCCTCTCGCCCTGGGCGTTGGCGGCAAAGGCCGGCCTCAGGGCATCGTCCTCGACGGCGCAGGCAAAGCCCTCTCCGGCGCGGTCGAGCGAGAAGAGCCACCCCTCGGGCGCGACGTTGGTGCCCATGTCGAGGCAGAAGCAGCTCGCAAAGGCGTGGTCGCAGCCAAGCAGGGCAAAGCGCACGCGGTCGCGGATGCGCGCGTAGAACGTGTCCGTGGGGCCGTTGCCCAGGTACATCTGGTCGAGGCGCCGCACGGCGTGCAGGTCGCACGCGCGCAGGAACACGATCACGGGGCGGTCGTCGGCCGTGCCCGCCGGGGACGCCGGCGCGCCCAGGCCGCCCGCCTCGTGCACCTCGTCCTCCGTGAAGTAGAGGAGCGTCTGCGAGAGCGGCGTCAGGATCTCCTTGAAGCTGTAGTCGCTCTTGGCGTCGAGCTCGATCTGGTCCACCGAGCGCACGAAGTCGTAGCGGACGACGTCCACGTCCGTGAAGCGACCCTCGCCCACCTTCCGGACGGGCGCGTACAGGAGGAAGTCCTTTGACAGGGCGTCGAGCGTCCGGTTGAGGCCCTCCTTGTCAAGCACGTATCCCATGTTCTTCCTTCCTCTTCCGCGGCGCCGTCCGCTGCCGCGCAATCCCAAGCCGGCGGACCAGCTACCTTGCCAACACGTACGGCCAGAGGAGCCCCTCTGCCTGCTCCCGCCTGACCGTGACCCCCAGCGCGCGCCGGAGCTCCCCCGTGCGCGCCGCCACGTCTGCGGGCGGGCCGCAGCACGCGACCGTGCCCCCCTCCATCACCACCACGCGCCCGGCCGCGGAGAACGCCGACGGCAGGTCGTGCGAGGCCAGCACAACGCAGCGCCCTCCCTTGGCGAGGCGGTCGAGAAGTGCCATGAGCTCCACCTGGCGGGCAGGGTCCAGGTGAGACGCCGGCTCGTCCAGCAGGAGCGTGCGCGCGCCCTGAGCCATGACCATCGCGATGTAGGCGCGCTGGAGCTCGCCCCCTGAGACCTGAGCCAGGCGCTTGGTCGCGAGCTCCCAGGTGCCGGTGGCCTCCATCGCCTCGCGCACGGCGGCGTGGTCCTGCGCGCCGAGCACCTTGGAGGCGCCCATGCGCGCGAAGCGGCCGTGGCGCACGAGCGTGACCACGTCCATCGCGGCGACGGGCAGCTGCTGCGGCAGGTACGCCACGTGCCGCGCGCGCTCCGTGTGGGAGAGGTCGCGCAGCTCGCGCCCCTCCACGCGGACGCTCCCCCGGTACGGGAGCAGCGCCGCGAGCGTCTTGAGGAGCGTGGACTTGCCGCAGCCGTTCCTGCCCACGATGGCGCTCACGCAGCCGTCGGGAAACCCGAGCACGGGGACGTCGAGCGCGAAGGCGCCGCCGTAACCCGCGGCCATGCCGGAGACCTCAAGCACCAAGACCACCCCCGCCCAGGCCGTGGCGGCGCCGCACGAGCAGGAAGATGAAGAACGGCGCGCCCAAGAGCGACAGCACGAGGCCGACCGGGAGCTCGTAGGGATAGAGCACGGTGCGCGCCACGAGGTCGCAGAGCGCCAGGAACGCGGCGCCCCACACGGCGGTGGCGGCAAGGCGGCCGCGCAGGCCGCAGCGCAGGCGCAGGCGCACCACGTTGGGCACGATCAGGCCGAGGAAGCTCACGAGGCCGCAGACGGATACCGCGCTGGCCGCGAGCAGGGCCGCGAGCGCGAGGGCGCCCAGGCGGTAGGCCCTGACGTTGACGCCCAGGCCGTGCGCGACCTCGTCACCCAGCGAGAGCGCGTCCACGCCCACGCCGATGAGGAACGCCGGCACGAGGCAGGCCGCCACGGGCACCGCCGCGGCCGCGAGCTGCGCGTACGAGACGCCGGCCACGGAGCCGAGCGTGAACGAGACGCGGTCCGCCACCACGTCGGGCCGCACGGTCACTATGGCGTCGATCCCGGCGCTCATGAGGCTGGACACGGCGACTCCCGCGAGCACGAGCGTGGTCTTGCTGGTTCCGGCGCGCCGCGACACGGCGAACACCAGGAGCGCCGCGAGGAGCGCGCCCGCGAAGGAGCCCAGCTGGCGCGCCGCGGCAGAGTACGGGGCGACGATCCCCGCAAGCAGGCAGAGGAGCCCCGCGCCGGAGTTGACGCCCATGACGCTGGGCGCGGCGAGGCTGTTGTCGAGCGCGGCCTGAAGCAGCAGGCCCGAGCACGAGAGCGCGCAGCCGCAGAGCAACGCCGCGAGCAGACGCGGCATGCGGACGCCCCACAGGATGGTCGCGACCGTGGAGGCGCCGCCCGGTCCCGCGGCGAGCGCCGCCGCGAGCGAGGACGCGGAGAGCTGCGACGTCCCCACGACGAGCGACGCGATGGAGACGGCGAGAAGGACGACGATGCCCGCAAGCAGCCAGGCGTGGGGCCAAGCCGACGCCTTGGGGAGCGGGGGTGCGTCCTTCTCGCCCGTCATGGGCTAGCCTTCCTTCTTGCGCATGTCGAGCACGTACCGGTAGGCCTCGTCCCAGCGCTCGTTGGGCTTGAGCTGGAAGAGGTCCTTGGGGAGCATGTGCACGCGGCCGGCCTTGACCGCGTCGAGCGTGGACCAGCCGGGCTTGGACTCGAAGGCCTGCTTGAAGGCGTCCTGCGCCTCGGTCTCGTCGCCCATGGGCGTGACGAGGATGTAGTGCGGGTTTGCCGCGACGATCGCCTCGACGGAGAGGTTGTCGAGGGCGGTGGTGTCCGTGGCCACGTTGGTCATGCGCATGCCGTCGAACACCTCGCACGCGAAGTGGGTGCCGGACTTGAGGACGCGCTCGGTGGAGGAGGACATGCGGATGGCCAGGTAGGTGACCTTGGGGAGGCTGGCGCCCTGCTTCCTCACCTTGGCGATGCGGGAGGCGACCTTGGTCACGTTCTTGTTGTAGAGGTCCGACCTGCCGGTCTTGCCCGTGAGCGTGCGCATGATCTTCCTGTAGTCGGCAAACGAGTTGACCAGGACGTTTTTGTAGGAGATCTTGGCCTGCCTGAGGCCGGACTCGAGCTTGGCCTGCGGGGGGATGTCCGCCGAGAGGAGCACCAGGTCGGGCTTGAGCGCCACGATCTGCTCCAGGTTGGGACGCACGAGGGTGCCGACGGCCTTTGCCGAGGACGGGATGCCCTTGAGCTCCGCCGCGTCCGAGGTGTAGCCCACGACCTTGGCGCCGGAGAGGAGCGCGATGTCCGCGAGAGACTCCGAGAGCGCCACGACCTTGAGCGTGGAGGACTTTGCGGACGCGGACGTGCCCGAGGACGACGAGTCGTCCCCCGCCGTGCCGGACGTTGAGCACCCCGCCAGGAACAGCCCCGCCATCCCGAGCGAGCAGGTCAGGAATTCCCTTCTGTCCAGCATGCGTACCCCCCAAGCAGTGCCTGCAAAAAGACATCAGACAAGGTTATCGTACCTGAGCGGCAAACGATGTTGCCGCGGTAACAGTAAGGATTCCGCCAGTGCGCGCCGCGGCGCCGTAAGATGGTGCGTACGGGCCACGCCGCCCGCCCCACCGCAACCCACCACAGACGGGAGACGCCATGCACATGCTGAGGAACGACTACTCCGAGGGCGCCGCGCCCCAGATCCTGCAGGCCCTGGTGGACACCAACGCCGAGCAGTGCGTGGGCTACACCGAGGGCGACCCGCACTGCGAGCGGGCGCGCAAGCTCATCCGCGAGGCCTGTGGGCTTTTGGAGGACGAGGCCGACGTGGAGTTCTGCGTGGGCGGCACGTCCGCCAACGTGATTGCGCTCAGCGGCATGCTGCGAGACTGGGAGGGCGTCATCTGCACGCCGGACGCGCACATCGTGGTGCACGAGACCGGCGCCCTTGCCGCCACGGGCAGGACGCCCCTCCCCACGCGCGACGCCGACGGCTTCCTCTCCCCCGCGGAGGCGGAGCGCGTCTGGCGGTTCCAGACCTCGACCGGCCGCCACATGACGCGCCCGGCCGCCGTCTACGTCACGGACACGACCGAGGTGGGCGGCGTGTGGACGCGCGAGCGGCTTGACGCCATCTGCGACTGGGCGCACGGCCACGGCCTCACGGTCTTCCTCGACGGCGCGCGGCTCGCATCCGCCCTCACCTCGAGCGAGAACGACCTCACGCTCGAGCACATCGCGCACACGGTGGACGCGTTCTACCTGGGCGGAACCAAGAACGGCATGCTCTTTGGCGAGGCGATGGTCATCCGCGACCCGCGCCTGCGCGAGGCCTTCCCCTACCTGCAGAAGGAGCGCGGCGGCCTCATGGCAAAGGGGCGCCTGCTGGGCGTGCAGTTCGAGGCGGCCCTCGACCCGGCCAACGCGGACCAGGGGGGCGAGGTTCCGTACTGGCGGCTCGCCCGGCACGCAAACGCCCTGGCAGGGCAGCTGCGCGACGGCCTTGTGGCCCTGGGCTACGAGCCGTACGGCCACTCGGCCTCCAACCAGCAGTTCTTTGCGGTCACGCCCGAGCAGCAGGCCGCCTTTGAGCAGGCCGTGGGGTGCGAGACGTTCTACGTCCTCGACGACGGCCGGCGCGTCGTGCGCTTCGTCACGTCCTGGGCAAGCGAGGAGCAGGACGTCCTCGACCTCCTGGCCCTCGCGAAGCGCGTCGCGTAGCAGCGGCGCCGCCCGCCTACGCCGCGGCGGAGGTCGACGCGTCGGTCGTGGCCGCGGTCGCGGTCGGGCTCGTGGTCGAACTCGAGCTCGTGGCCGTGGTGGTCGAGCTCGTGGCCGTCGACTTCTTCACGGCGGCGGCCACGAGCCTTGCGTAGGCCGTGCGCCCCGCCTTGGTGAGCGACGCCCCGTCGGACGAGAGGTACGCGTCGTGCCCGGCCGAGGCCTTGTACCAGTCCACGACCGTCACGTTCTTGCGACCCTTGGCCGCCGCCTTGATCGCGGCGTTGTTCGCCTTGCAGTACGGGGCCTGCGAGCGGCCGGTCACCACGTAGACGGTCACCTTCGAGCCGATGGCGTCGAGGATGGCGTCCACGTCCTTCTCGTCAAACGGGGAGCCGTCGTCCGGGTCGATCACCGCGACGTCGCCCGCGGTGCTAGCCTTGACGTAGGACTTCCAGCTCTTGGCGCAGGCATCGGCGTCGCGGCCCGTGGCGCAGTCGATCATGGCCTGCGGCATGAGGGCACTCAGCTCCTCGGAGGCGGCGGCCGTGGTGGCGTCGCCCAGCACCACGGCGCTGTACGTGGTGTTCTGGCGCGTGGGCTTGACGTAGCCCGTGGTCTTGACGATGAGGTCGATCAGGTTCTGCGCGTACTGCGGGCGCAGGTGCGTGCCGTCGTCCCAGAACCAGTCGTCGTGGCCGGACGAGTAGGAGTACCAGTCGATCAGGCCCACGTTCTTGTGCGCGTCGCTAAAGCTCTTGAGCAGGCTGTTGTTGGCACTGCACCAGGCCTTGGGCACGCGGTTGTTCACGAACCAGATCTTGCGCCTGGTGCCCACGGCCTTGTAGATGGCGTCGAGGTCGCCCTGGGTGAGCGCCCCGTTTGAGCCTATGGAGAAGATCACGGTGTCGCCCACGACGCCCTTGTCGCCGTACGCCTTGTACGTGTCGAGCGCCGCCGAGGCCTGCCGACCCACCTTGGCGTCGATGATCCCGTACGGGAAGGCCGCGTTGAAGGCGTCCTTCGCGCCGAGCGAGACGGAGTCGCCAATGAGCACCACGTCATACGTGCCGGACGTGAGCGGCTTGAGGAGCGTGGCCGAGCTCACGCGCTGGGCTTCGGGCGCGCCACCCACGGCCGCCTGCGCGGGCACGAGCGCGAGCCCCAGCACGGCCACCAGGCACACCGCCGCCGGCAGCACGCCGCGCGGCGTGCGCGCGAGGGCGTGGCCCAGGGCGACAAGGCGACCCTGCGGAGCGGCATCATGCTGCCGATCGCGGCGGTTGCGAGCGGCACCAGTGCCGCGCGGGCTCCCCTGCCGCAACGTGGCGCGGGGCGTGGCCTCACGACGCATCGGGCGAGAGGGACGGCCCTCCCCCTGGCGACCAGCTGCGGACTCCGGGCGAGCCGCGGCCGCGGCGACCGCCGGCGCGACGGGACGCGCGAGCTCACGGAACCACTGCGCGACGCTCCCCTTGCGCAACGGTTCCTCAACCAGGCGGTAGCTGAGCTCCGCCGCCGCGAGCACGATCGCGAGCTCCAGCAGCACCTGCCACGCGGGCGGCGCCAGGGTGGCGTTGCGCGGCTGCATGAGCTCCACGATGGGATAGTGCCAGATGTAGATCGCGAACGAGCGCGAGCCCACCCACGCGAGCGACTTGACGGAGAGCACGCGCTCGGTCACGGTGCCGTACGGCACCAGCGCGGCGATCGCCACGGCGCTGATGGCCGAGCACAGCAGGATGCCGCCGTAGTACGAGAAGGACGTATAGCCCTCGGTCGTGGCCATCAGCCAGACAAGGGCCACCACGGAGCCCGCGGCCGCGAGCTCCGCAACCGGGCGCCGCCATGCGGGGCCGCCCTGCACCGTGGACTGGCTCTTCTCGCCAAACGGCCACACAAAGGCAAGCAGGCTGCCCAGAAGCAGGCTCTGGCAGCGGGTGTCCGTTCCGTAGTACGCGCGCGACGGGTCCGCCTGCGGCACGTACAGGAGCGCCATGGCCACGGCGGAGGCGATGGTCCCCAGCGCGAGGCCGATCACGATGGCGGGGTGGCCGCCCAGCCGCGCCGCAAAGGCCTGCGCGCGGGCGGAGCGCTCCGGCGTGCGCGCGGAGCCGTCACGGGCGTTGCGCGCCTGCGCGCGCGTGCGCGAGGCCCTCATGGCGAGCAGCAGCACGACGGGCCACACGAGGTAGAACTGGAACTCGATCGCAAGCGACCAGAAGTGCGTGAGGGGCGAGGGAGCACCCGCCGCCGCGAAGTACGACTCGTGCCGCAGGATCTTGGCCCAGTTGAGGACCATCAGGAGCGCGGGCACGATGTCCGGGCGCATCTTGGTGAGCAGCTGGTGGTCGAGGGCGGTGCACAGGGCGGCCGTCACGATTACGAAGGCGATGCACGTGGGAAGCAGCCGCTTGATGCGGCGCAGCCAGTAGGAGCCAAGACGGATGGTGCCGCTGCGCCTGAGCTCAGAGAGGAGCCCCGCCGTCGCAAGGTAGCCGGAAAGCACGAAGAGCACGGTCACGCCCAGCAGTCCGCCGCCGCACCAGGAAAGGCCCATGTGGTAGAAGACGACGCCCAGAGCGCAGATCGCACGCAGGCCGTCGAGCGACGTCACATAGCGCTTGCCCGACGCCGGCCGCTCCGGCTGGCGCTGCTGGCGCCGTTGCTGCGGCTGCGCCGCCCTTGCCGGCTGCGCAGTTACGTGCGCCGTGCCGCGCCTCGTGCTCCCACCCGCCATGTGCCTACCTTCGCGTCACGTATGTGCGGAATGCCCGCATACCATAAAACGAGGACATTCTAGCAGTCTATTGGCTGCAATTCAGCAGGTCAGACGCGTTATGGGGAACTATTTTCATGCAAAATGGCTCGCGCATCGCGCACGTGAGCACCGCGTCGTCCAAAAGGCGCGACCGCAGCTCCCAGCCCTCGAGCACCTCGGGGTGCTTGCGCGGGCTCACGGCGAGCCCCGTGCCCATGGCCTTGAGGATCGCCTCGCGCCGCGTCCAGGCGCGCGCGTAGGCGATGCGCCCCTCGCGCGTGCTGCCGTCTCCGATGGCCGCGAGCTCCTCCTGGTCGTAGTACTTGCGGGCCAGGAGCTCCTCCACGTGGCGGTAGCGGGCGGGCACCTCCTCCACGTCCACGCCGACCGCCGGCCCGCCCACGGAACCCATGGCCAGCACCACGAGGCCCGCGTCGTTTGATAGGTTGAACTCCGGCGCGCCCGGGACGCTCGGCTTGCCGTACTCGCCCAGCACGAGGTCCCCGTCCGCGCGCACGCCCAGCAGGCACCGCGCCAGGAGGCCCGTGCCCAGCGCCTCGAGCCTGCGCGCCTCTGGCCCCACGTTCGCGCGCTCGCGATAGCGCGGCGCGATGACCTGCCTGCAGGCATCCTCGAGCCCCACCAGGGACGAGGTCTCGAGCACGTGCACCACGATCTTCTCCACCGTCTGCCCCCTCACGCGAGCGGGATGCCGCGCATCCAGCCCCAGCGCGGCTCCGCCGTCACGCCATACGCCTCGTACCAGAGCGCGAGCGGAACCGTGCGCACGCCGCGGTCCGCGCTGTCCATCACCATGCCGTCGCCGACATAGAGCGCCACGTGCCCGTGACGCAGGGCCTCCGTGCTGTACGGGCAGGTGGGGACCGCCACGATCATGCCCACGCGCAGCTCGGCGGGGTCGGTCAGCGTGCAGTGGCGCTCGTAGAGCTCGCGGGCGTCGCCCTCCTCGCGGCCCATGCCGGACCACACGAACACGTCCTCCACCCACGCGGCGCACGAGTTCGCGCCGCTCCACGGCATGCCCTTGGCGTGCGCAATCACGCTGCGCTGCCCGCGCGTCGCGTCGAGCAGGCGCTCCGGCTCGCTACCCGGGCCCAGCCTCAGGCGGCGCGCACGCAGCCCGCGCTCGGCAAGGCGCGCCTCGAGCCGCCGCATGCGCGGGTCCGCCTGCTGCCACGCGTCGGCCATGGGCCGCCTCCGTTCCAAAATGCGAGGAAACCGTCGATTCGACATGCGAGGATTCCGCTTTCCTCGCTTGATGGTTCAAGTATTGCTGACTGCGCCGACGGCTGCCATGCGCTAGCGGTAGCGCTTGGCGACCTCAATGAAGGCCGCCTTGCCGTCGATGTAGTCCCTGAAGGCGATGGTGGGGTCCTGTCCGTGGAAGCTCGCGCATAGCCCGCACTGGTCGCAGTCCGCGATGCACGGGTACTTCTCCTTTACGAACCACAGGCGGTCCATGCGAGAGGAGCTTTCGATCTGAGGCGGTTCCTTTGCCATGGGTGCGGCGCCTCCCCTAGTGGCCCTTGATAGACTCGAGGAACTCGCGGGCGCGCTCCGTCTTGGGGTGGTCGAAGAACTCGTTGGGGTCGCCCTCCTCGAGGATCTGGCCGTCCGCCATGAACTCGACGCGGTCGGACACGCGGCGCGCGAAGCTCATCTCGTGCGTCACGACGACCATGGTCATGCCCTCGCGCGCGAGGCCCACCATCACGTCGAGCACCTCGTTGATCATCTCGGGGTCGAGCGCGGACGTGGGCTCGTCGAAGAGCATCGCCTTGGGGTGCATCGCGAGCGAGCGCGCGATGGCCACGCGCTGCTGCTGGCCGCCGGAGAGCTGGGCCGGGACCTTCTTGGCCTGCTCGGCAACGCCCACGCGCCTGAGAAGCTCCATCGCCTCGGCCTCCGCCTCCTTGCGGTCGCGGTGCAGCACCTCGACGGGGCCCATGGTCACGTTGTCCAGGATCGTCTTGTGCGCGAAGAGGTTGAACGACTGGAACACCATGCCGATCTCCGCGCGGGTGGCGGCGAGCTCCTTGCCCTCCTGCGGAAGCGGCTTGCCGTCGATCAGGATCTCGCCGGAGTCGATGGTCTCGAGCCGGTTGATGGTGCGGCAGAGCGTGGACTTGCCGGAGCCGGAGGGGCCTATGAGCACGACCACCTCGCCCTTCTCGACCTTGAGGTTTATGTCCTTCAGCACGTGGAGGTCGCCAAAGTGCTTCTGCACGTGGCGGAGCTCGATCATGGGCGTGCTATCCTGCTTGACTTCGGGCATTGCCTGCTCCATTCGAAAGATTGTGCCTGGGACGCGCCGGCGCTAGACGGGGTTCTCCTGCGCGCGCGTGACGACCTTTGTGCCGCTCTGGCGCGCCATGCGCACCGCGAGCTCGTTGATCGCGTAGTTGATGAGGATGTAGATGATCGCGACCACAAAGTACACGGAGACGAGCGAGTCGTAGTTGCTGATGAGGACCCTCGCGTTCTGCAGGAGGTCCGGGAAGCTCACGACGTACGCGACGGACGTATCCTTCACGACGACGACCAGCTGCGAGATGAGCGAGGGGATGACGTAGCGGATGGCCTGCGGCAGGATGATCTTGCGCAGGACCTTGCCCTCCGTCATGCCCAGCGAGAGCGCCGCCTCGCGCTGGCCCTTGGGCACGGCGTTCACGCCCGCGCGGAAGACCTCCGCGAGCACGCCCGACGCCGTGAGCGAGATGGGCAGCGTCAGCATCCAGAACGCGGGCATCTTTATGCCGTAGCTGGGGATGACCAGGAAGAAGAAGTAAATCAGCAGCAGCGACGGGATGCCCCTGAAGAAGTTGATGATCACGCGGAAGATGCCGCTCACCACGCGGTTCTTGCTGATGCGCCCGAACATGAACAGGATGCCCAGCGCCAGTGCGATGACGCCGGCCGTGATGGCGACCTCCGCCGTGCCCGCGAGGCCCTGGAGCAGGAAGCGCCAGGTGCTCCACTCGCCAAAGAAGTACCAGTAGCTCGCGTCGAACTGCCCCATCTGGTACAGCCTGAGCACGACCCACACGAGGACCGCCGCGATGGCGATGGACGAGATGATGGTGCCGACGAGGATCTTCTTCCTCGTCTTGGGACCCGGTGCCTCGAAGAGCGCATCGCGCATCGAGACGCTTCCTGACGACGCGCTCATCTGAGGATCCTCACTCTCTTGTCGATGGCGTTACCCGCAAGCCCGATGAGGAACGCGGTCCCCGCGTAGAGAAGCGCGGACACCGCGAACGGGAGGATGCCGCCCACGGACATCGTGTTGATGTACGAGACGAGTCCCGTCAGCTCCTGCGGGTTGAGCGGCACCTGCGAGCCGATGGCCGTGGTGAGCATGACGGCGACCAGGAGGTTGGTCATGGGCAGCACGGCGGAGCGCAGCGCCTGCGGGATGACGACCTGCCTCAGGATCTGCCCGAAGCTCATGCCGAGCGAGCGCGCCGCCTCGATCTGACCAACGCCGATCGTGTTGATGCCGCTCATGAAGTTCTCGGACCCAAACGACGCGGCCACCAGGATGGTGACAACGATGACGCAGGTCATCTCGCTCCAAACGATCCCCAGGTACGGGAAGGCGTAGTAGAAGATGACAAGGAGCGAAATCGTGGCGACGTTCCTGAACACCTGCACGTAGAAGTCACCGAGCCGACGCAGCGGCGCGATGGGACACACGCGCGCGACCGTGACCAGGAGCGCCAGGAGCATCGCCCCCGCGAACGAGATGACGGTCATCTCGAGCGTCGCGGCGTACGCCTTCACGTACATGCCGCCATACGTCGAGAAGAGCTGCTGTAAGCTCATGCACACCTCCCGCAATAGCGTGGAGGCCACCGTGCGTGCACGGAGGCCTCCTCGTAGCACTAGTCTGACTGTACCCTCATGCCTCGCATCCTAGTGCCCAAACATCAGGGTTGGAACAGTCATGAAACGTGTCGTGACCCTAGTCCTCGATCGCGGGCGGCTTCGGGGCGGTCTTCTGGCCGATGCGGTCGCCCAGGCAGACCTTCCAGAGCTTCTCCCACACGCCGTCGTCCTCGACCTTCTGCAGCCAGGCGTTCACGAACTTGGCGGCGTCGGAGCCCTTGGGCAGTCCGATGCCGTAGTTGTCCTTCGGGCCGATGAGCTGCTTGAGCAGGCGGTACTTGCCCGGGTGCGAGATCATGGAGCCCATCTGCATGGTCTGGTCGATGATGTAGGCGTCCACGCGGTGCTGCTCGAGGGCGGCGCGGGCCTCCTCGTCGGTCTTGTACTGCTTCTGGACCGCCTTGGGCACCTCCTCCTTCACGATGCTCGGGCCGGTGGAGCCGGACTGGACGGCGACCTTCTTGCCCGCGAGGTCGTCCACGGTCTTGATGTCCGTGTTCGAGGCGAGCACGAGGATGCCCTGGCGCGAGGTGAAGTACGGACCGGCGAAGTCGATCAGCTTCTTGCGGTCGTCGTTGATGCTGTACGTCGCGAAGACCGCGTCGACCTGGTCGTTCTGCAGGACGGACTCACGCGTGTCGGACGTGACCTGCGTGTTGTCGATCTTGGAGGAGTCGCCCAGGATGTAGGCGGCGAGCAGCTGCGAGAGGCCCGCGTCGAAGCCGCGGAGCTTGTTGTCCTTCTCGTCCAGATAGCTGAAGAGCTCGGAGGTCTGGACGCCGCCGACGCGGAGCTTGCCGGCCTTCTTTACCTTGGACGCCCAGGTGCTGGCGCTAATCGTGGCGTCGTCCGCCTGCTTGGAGCTCTCCTTGATCAGCTTGTCGTACGCGGTCTTGTCCAGCTTGCCGGACGTCTTCGTCGAGGAGGACGAGCTGCTGGAGGATGAGTCGGAGCCGTTGGAGCCACCGCACGCGGCAAGGCCGAGCGCCGCGGCGCCGCCAAGGCCGACCGCGAGGGCCTGCCGCCTGCTGAACATGATCTTGTCTAGGGGATTCTGAGTTGCCATGTGGGTTCCTTCCTCTGGGGTTCCCTACCGCCCGGTCCCTCCCATGGTGCCGGGCAACGCACCCGCGCGGACTTCGCCGCGCGCCTTTACGTATAATCCTACCGACTTGCTAGGAAATGTGTCAAACTCGAAACGACGCGGCAATACACCGCCCTTGAGCTGCCGTTCAGTACACGAACAGCTACCTTTTACCCAGATAAAGCACGGTTCTTGCATATGTCGTTTGACATAGGAGGCTATCGGCGGGGTCGATAACCCGAGTGACGGCCTCGTGGCGACAGCTTGCGTTCAGGCACCGCGCGTGCGGCGGAACTACAATGTCAGGACGAAAAACAGGCTGTTCGTAAGGGGTTCATCCGCATGCAGGGAACAGAGAAGTCGGCGGTCTTCTGCCCGCTGATACTGGGATGTCTTGTGGCGCTCGTGCTCGTGACGCTGGGCTACGCCGTGCTCGACGGCGCGCTTCTCGCCCGCGCCGCCTCTACGGGCGAGAAGGACGGCTCCCCCGTGCGGCGCGCCCTTCGGCACGTGAGGCCCAGCGTCATCCTCTGGTCGCTCCCCTACCTCGCCATCCTCGCGTTCCTGTACGTGTGGTGCGCACGCGGGCTCTACTCCGGCGCCACTGGCTCGCTCGACGCGCCGCTCCGCGCCACGCTCGCCTGCGCCGCCGTCACGCTGCCGCGCCTGCGCATCGTCTCCCTCGTGCGCGGCCACCTGGGCGATCGCGCCGCCTTCTGGGTGGGCCTCGTCGCAAACGTCGCCCTCATGGCACTTGCCGTCAACTTCGCGCGCATCGCGCTCGAGTGCCCCTGGAACGCGGACTGGCAAGGCATCGCCCTGCAGTTCGTGGCCATCGAGTACGTGATCATCCTGCTCGGCCTCCTCACGCTCTTCTTCCTCTTCCAATGCCGAGGCGGCGCCGTGGCCGTGGGTGTCATCCTCATGCTCGTGCTGGGCATCGCCCAGTACTTCGTCTTCCTCTTCAAGGACGCCAACATCACCCCCGCCGACCTGCAGGCCATCGGCACCGCCGCCGAGGTCAGCGGCGGCTACGTCTTCACGATCACGGCCGCCGTGGCCCGGGCCGTGGGCTACGCGGCGGCGGGCATCGCCTGCTCGGCATACCTCTTGCGCCTCGCGCCGTCACGCAAGGCGGCGCCCGCGGCCAAGCCCGTC
>NZ_JBJEHW010000082.1:0-3643 GCF_051876455.1 Parafannyhessea sp. | reverse complement strand
GGGACGAGCACGGCAACCCGCGCTCCGCGGTGGCGGAGAAGGCCGCAAACGACGCAGTCGACGCGGCGCCTGGGACGCACCGGCTCCGTCGCTTCCTGCTGGGTCCGGTGTTCCTGCGGCTGGTGTTCATCGCACTTCTCGCCCTGCTGTGGTGGAACACGTTCCCCTTTGTGAACGGGCACGACGGCATGGCAAGGATCGCGCGCTTCCACACGCTGGGCGACTGGCTGCCGCTCATCTGCGCCACGATCTATCCCACGTACCTGCTCGTGTACGAGCTGTTCACAGGCCATATCTCCGGCGTGGTGCGCGAGGGGCTCAATGGCATCGCGACGCTCGCGACGGGCGTGCACGTTGAGGTGCGTCGCAGCGGCTCGTACGCGTCCGAGCTCACGAACCTGATCCAGAAGCAGTGGTACGGGCCCCTCATCCTGCCGCTGGGTGTGCTGCTCGCGAGCATGGGGCTTGCACACCACGCGGGCTGGCAGCACTACGCGCTGCTGGCGCTTGGCGCGCTCGTGGTGCTGGACGCGCTGCTCTCCACCTTTGGCATGGGCCTGGCGGACAGCATCGCGCGTCGCGTGGGCAACGCCGCGGAGGAGTGGTACGTGCAGGCGCGCATGGACATGCTCAAGCGCTGTGGCCAGTGGGGGAGCGGCCCCGCCGCGGGCGCAGGGGCGTCGCGCCACGCGAGGTAGGCGCCACCTGGCAGCGGCATCCCGTGCGGCGGGTGCCCTTCTCGGGTAAATCTTTGTACTTTGGGACCATTCGCGCCGCTGGGATACCATGTCACTAGTAGAGTCTTGACTTGGGGCGCGCTCGCCCCGTGACGCATACCTGATGTGGAGGATCGAATGCTCGACGACGCCAGCTCCCTGGTCTCCGTGATCGTGCCTATCTACAACGCGCAGAAGTTCCTGCGCCAGTGCCTTGACAGCATCTGCAACCAGACGCACAAGGGCCTGGAGATCATCCTGATCGATGACGGCTGCACGGACGGCTCGCCCGCGATCATCGACGAGTACGCGGCGCGCGACCCGCGCATCAGGGCGGTCCACAAGGAGAACGGCGGCTACGGCGCCGGCTGCAACCGCGGCCTCCAGATGGCCACGGGCCGCTGGGTCTCCATCGTGGAGCCGGACGACTACCTCGACCTCCCCATGTACCAGGAGATGCTCGACTTCGCCTCCACCTTTGACCAGAAGATCGACATCATCAAGTGCCCGTGGACCGAGGTCTCGCTCTGGGACGACCCAAGCACCACGCTCACGGCCCCGTGCCCGCTCGCCTCGCGCATGATCACGAGCGAGAGGCCCTTCACCCTCAAGGACCGCCCCACGCTCATCTCCACGCACCCCTCCATCTGGTCGGCCATCTACCGTCGCGACTTCCTGAACGAGAAGGGCATCCGCTTCATCGAGTACCCTGGTGCCGGCTGGGCGGACAACCCCTTCCTCATCGAGACGATGTGCCAGGCGGAGTCCATCGTCTACCTCAACAACTGCTACTACAACTACCGCATCGACCTGCCGGACAGCACGCGTCACCACAAGACCAAGGACCTCGTGACCCGCCCGTTCGACCGCTGGGTCACCATGCTCGACATCATGAAGCGCATCGGCGTCAAGGACGAGGGCATCATCGCAGCGCACTACGACCGCGGCTTCACCTATGCGTACGGCGCCGAGTACGACGACGGCGTGGACAACCCGCTCGTGGTGGAGAACGAGAAGCGTATCTTTGGCATGATGGACCCCAGGATCGTGGAGCGCATGTCCGAGCTGCCGCTCGTGCGCCTGCGCCGCTACTGCGAGCTCATGGGCAGGCCCATGCCTAGGCACGCGGTCCTCGCCAGGAGCGCCTACCTGCTGGGCAGCGCCAAGGCCACCGTCGACGCCTTTGGCGTCGGCAAGGTTGCCGGGCTCACCGTCCGCCACGGCGTCATGACCGTGCGCGACAAGATGGTCCACAACAAGAAGTAGCGCCAACAAGAACCGAATGTTCGTGGGCGTCGCGGCGTTGTCGCGACGCGCGTCCCAAAGGAGGCCCCCGTACCGCATGGAGCTCTTCTCGCTTGCCTTTGCGCTGTTCCTTGCCGCATGCTTCGTGACCTACTACGTGGTGGGCGCGGTGGCCGGCAGGGGACAGTGGGTCGTGCTGCTCATCGCGAGTCTCGCCTTCTATTGCATAGCCGGCGGCGTGCAGGCGCTTGGCTTCATCGCGTACGCGTCGCTCGTGACGTGGGTCGCGGCGCGCTACCTGGGCTCATGCGACGCCAACTGTAAGACGGAGCGCAAGGCCTGCTCGGACCGGAAGCAGAAGAAGGCCATCAAGGCCCGCTACCTGCACAAGAAGCGTGTCGCCCTCGTGCTGGCGCTCGTGGCCTGCCTGCTGGTGTTGGGCTACGTAAAGTACTTCAATGTCATTCTCTTCAACTTTGGGCTCGCGGCCAACCCGCGCTCGCTTGGCATCCTGCTGCCGCTGGGCATCTCGTTCTTCACCTTCCAGTCCCTGGGATACCTGATCGACGCGTACAACGGGCGCTTCTCCCCGCAGGAGAACTTCGCCAAGTACCTGCTGTTCGTGAGCTGGTTTCCCCAGCTCATCCAGGGACCCATCAACAAGTACGAGCAGACGGGGGAGGTGCTGCTCAGGAGCCGCCGCGTGCAGGACGTGAACTGCCGGCGCGCGGCGCTCAGGCTGGCCTACGGCGTCTTCAAGAAGGTGGCCATCGCCAACCTGCTCTTTCCCGTCTACTACTCCATCTTTAGCGGCATCAACGTGCACACGCCCGGCAACGTAATCGTCCTGGGCATCATCGTGTACTCCATCTACATGTACGCGGACTTCAGCGGCGGCATCGACATCGTCGAGGGCGTGTCCGAGCTCTTTGGGGTCGAGATGGCCCAGAACTTCCGCCAGCCCTACTTCAGCGTCTCGCTCTCCGACTTCTGGCGCAGGTGGCACATGTCCCTCGGCGCATGGATGCGCGACTACGTGTTCTATCCGTTCGCGCTCCTCACGCCGCTGCAAAACTTTGGCAAGTGGGCAACCAAGCACATGGGCCGCCACGCCGGCCGCACGCTTCCCGCCTGCATCGCCAACATCGTGGTGTTCCTCTGCGTGGGACTCTGGCACGGCGCGGAGTGGCACTACGTGCTGTGGGGCCTCTACAACGGCGTTATCGTAGCCCTGGCGGACCTCCTGGCGCCCGCCTTCGCGGCGCTCGCGCGCGTGCTCCACGTCAACCGCGAGTCCCGTGGCTTCCACGTGTTCGCCGTCGTCAGGACGTTCCTCGTGGTCCAGGTGGGCCGCTACTTCGACTGCATCACCAACATCGGTGCGCTTGGCATCTGTCTGCACAACACGCTCTTCAACTTCAACTCCGTCCCGATCGCCACGGCCCTCGCGGCACGCGGCGTCTCGCGGGCCTCCACGCTCGGCTTCCCCAAGATCACGATCCTGGCCTGCGTCGTCGTGTTCGTGATCAGCCTCCTGTACGAGACGGGGCACGACGTCCGCTCGGAGCTCCTCGCCGTGAGGCTGCCCGTCAGGGCCTTGGCCTACGGTCTCTGCTTCGTGCTCGTCGTCCTGGCGTTCCCCTACACGGTTACGAACGGGGGTGGCTTCCTCTATGCAAACT
>NZ_JBJEHW010000081.1:0-3652 GCF_051876455.1 Parafannyhessea sp. | reverse complement strand
GTATGGGATTGATTCCACACTTTCTGGAAACGGTTCCACATCGTTCACGGTCATTTCTCTACCGTTTACCGTTTCATCCGCAGAAATTCGTGCAAAAACTTCCCGTAAGGTCCATGCTGCAGATATGAGAACGTTCCCACATAGGGAGCAAAGCTCGCGTGGATCCGACAAAGGGAGGAAGAATGGCTCTGGACTACGCACAAGCCGCGAAGGAAGCGCTCGAGGCTGTCGGTGGTTCCGACAACATCGTGTCCGCCGCACACTGTGCAACGAGGCTGCGTCTGGTCATCGCAGATGACTCCAAGGTAGACAAGGAGAAGCTCGAGAACGCCGTCGGCGCAAAGGGCAACTTCTCGGCATCCGGCCAGCTGCAGATCATCTACGGCACCGGCACGGTCGACAAGGTGTACGACGAGTTCATCAAGCAGGGCGGCATCTCCGCCGCCAGCAAGGCCGAGGCCAAGGAGGCCGCCGCAAACCAGGGCAACTGGTTCCAGCGCGCCATCAAGGTCCTGTCCGACGTCTTCGTCCCCATCATCCCCGCCATCGTCGCGTCCGGCATGCTCATGGGCATCATGGGCGCCCTGCAGTACATGGGCACCGCCGGCATGATCGCCCTCGACACCAAGAGCGTCTGGTGGCGCATCGCGAGCCTCATCAACGCCTGCGCACTCGGCAACCTGCAGATCCTCCTGGGCTTCTCCGCCGCGACGGTCTTCGGCGGCAACCCCTACCTCGGCGCGTCGCTCGGCGCACTTCTCATCAGCTCCGACTTCATCAACGCCTATAGCGCCAGCACCGCCATCGCGCAGGGCAAGATGATCACCCTCACCGTCATCCCCGGCCTCTACAGCATCGACTGGGTCGGCTACCAGGGCCACGTCATCCCCATCCTCGTGGGCGTCTGGATCCTCTGCTTCTTCGAGAAGCGCCTCCACAAGGTCGTGCCCGAGATGTTCGACCTCTTCGTGACGCCGCTCGTCTCCGTGTCCCTCGCCGCCTACATCACGATCCTCTTCGTCGGCCCCATCTTCGTCTGGCTCGAGAACTCCATCCTCGGCCTGCTCATGTTCCTCCTCAAGGTGCCCCTGGGCATCGGCTACATCATCATCGGCCTCATCTACAGCCCGTCCGTCGTGACCGGCCTGCACCAGATGTACACCGCCATCGACGTCTCCATGCTCGCCAAGTACGGCGTCACCTACTGGCTGCCCATCGCCTCCTCCGCCAACATCGCCCAGGGCGGCGCCTGCCTCGCCGTCGCGCTCAAGACGCGTTCCGAGAAGACCAAGTCCCTCGCGGTTCCCTCCGGCATCTCCTGCCTGCTCGGCATCACCGAGCCCGCGATCTTCGGCGTCAACCTGCCTAAGATCAAGCCGTTCGTCGCCGGCATGATCGGCTCCGCATGCGGCGCCCTCTGCTGCTTCATCTTCCACCTGGCCGCCACCGGCACCGGCGTCACCGGCATCTTCGGCATCCTCCTGTGCATCGCGCAGCCGCTGCAGTACATCATCATGTTCGCCGTCGCCTTCGGCGTGGCCTTCGGCATCACCTCGTCCATCTACAAGGACGAGGAGGCCAAGGCGGAGCCCGCGAAGCTCGCCGCCGAGACCAAGGCCGCCGCTGACGAGGAGGCCGCCCTCTCCAAGGAGGAGGCCGCCGAGGCCGGCGCCCCCGCAGCCACCAAGCCCGAGACCATCGTCGCTCCCCTCTCCGGCAAGACCATGCCGATGACCGAGGTCCCCGACCCCGTCTTCGCGTCCGAGGCCATGGGCAAGGGCATCGCCATCACGCCCTCCGAGGGCAAGATCTTCTCGCCCGTCGACGGCACCGTCACCGTGCTCGCCGAGACCGGCCACGCCGTGGGCCTGCTGTCCGACTCCGGCGCCGAGGTGCTCATCCACATCGGCATCGACACCGTGACGCTCAAGGGCGAGCCGTTCAGCGCGCACACCGCCGTGGGCGCCCACGTGAGCAAGGGCGACCTGCTCATGGACGTCGACCTCAAGAAGATCGAGGACGCGGGCCTGAGCACCGTGACCCCCGTCATCATCACCAACACCGCCGACTACTCCGGGGTCACCCCGCACGAGGGTGCCGTGAACGCGGGAGACGCGCTCATCGACCTCAAGTAACCACAAGGCGCACACCTCTGGCGGGGGCGGTCGCATGCGGCCGTCCCCGCCTTCAGACGAAGGGACTTTGATGAACGAGAAGAGCGTGGACACCCGCTGGAGGATGGCCTATCACCTCATGCCCCCCACGGGCTGGCTCAACGACCCCAACGGCCTCTGCCAGTACAAGGGCACCTATCACGTCTTCCACCAGTACTCGCCCGAGTGGCCCACGGGCAGGGAGCGCGGCTGGGGGCACTTCACGAGTCCTGACCTGGTGCACTGGGAGCACCACGGCATGGCCATCCACCAGGACATCCCCGAGGACGCCTCCGGCGCCTACTCCGGCGGGGCGCTCGTGGAGCGCGACGCCGAGGGCCACGACGTGCTCCTCAGGCTCTACTACACGGGCAACGTGAAGGAGCCGGGCGACTACGACTACATCCACGCCGGCCGCCAGGCAAACGAGATCGAGGTCACGAGCGAGGACGGCTATACGCTCTCGCCCAAGCGCGTCCTGCTGAGGAACGCGGACTACCCGGACTTCCTCTCGTGCCACGTGCGCGACCCCAAGCTCTGGCGCGAGGACTCAGCCGAGGGCAGCTACCACATGCTCCTGGGCGCGCGCGACCTGGACGACCACGGCAGGCTGCTGCTGTTCGACTCCCACGACGGCGAGAGCTGGACGTACCGCTCCTGCCCCACGAGCATGGAGCCCTTCGGCTACATGTGGGAGTGCCCGGACCGCGTGGTGCTCGACGGCCGGGAGTACGCGGGCTTCTCGCCCCAGGGTCTTCCCGACGAGGAATGGCGCTGGCAGAACGAGTCCAACTGCGGCTACATCGAGCTGCCCGAGGGCGTGCGACTGCTCGACGTGGACCGGCTCGACCAGCGCGACTTCGTGGAGTGGGACCGCGGGTTCGACTTCTACGCGCCGCAGACCTTCGTGGACGAGACCGGCCGCACCATCCTGCTTGGCTGGATGGCCGTGCCCGACGTGGACTACGAGTCCGCGCCCGAGGGCCTGGGCTGGATCCACTGCCTCACGGTGCCGCGCGAGCTCACCCGCGCGCGCGACGGGCGCATCCTGCAGAGGCCCGTGGCTGAGGTGGCGTCGCTGCGCGAGGACGGCCGCGAGCTCGACGCGCGTGGCACGACGACGCTGCCGCACCACCGCGCGGACGTGGAGCTCTCTGGCATCACGGGCGACCTCAGGCTCACGCTGGACGACGCGCTGGAGCTCGTGTGCGAGGACGGTGCCGCCTACCTGCGCTTTTTGGACGAGGCCGTGGGTGCCGGCCGCACGGAGCGCCGCGTGAGGCTGGGCGGCGTGGCAAGCCTGCGCCTGCTCGTGGACGAGTCCGCCGTGGAGGCCTACCTCAACGGAGGGCGCGAGGTCTTCTCCACCAGGTGGTTCCCCAGGCGTGACGACCTCACGGTAACGCTCGCGTGCGACTGCGCGTCCGCCCGCGCCTGGGTCATGCGCGACGTGATGGGCAACACCTACACTCACTAGTAAAGGGAACGGACACAGGGAG
>NZ_JBJEHW010000080.1:0-3682 GCF_051876455.1 Parafannyhessea sp. | reverse complement strand
TTCGGTCGCGATTTGGGGCGCAAAGGGCTTCTCGGCAAGAATCGCAGCTGAGGGATGATGCCTGCGACCTGCGGGTTCAAGGGAGCGGTGCGGGGGCGGCGGAGAAGCCTGCCCGGCCATGAATTACCGTGGAAGGAACGCGTTGGGAGTCCGGCACGCTCCTTCCACGCGGGGATTTATCGATCGGGAGTCGTCGAGCTTTCCGTGGCTACTCGTAGTGGCCCCTGCACGATATGACGAACAGCTCGTCCCCCTCCACGCGGTACACGAGCCTATTGGAATCGTCGATTCTGACACTGCAGATGCCGGGGCCACGGTGCCGCAGGATTTCGGCTTTGCCCATGCGCTCGCCACGCGTAATCGCCTTTAGGAGCTTGTTGATCCTCTTGAGCGTTTTCTTGTCCTGTTCTTGCCAGTAGACGTACTCGTCCCAGGAGCTTTCGTTCCAAGAGATAATCATGGCCTACGCCTCGACGAGCTCGTGCTGGAAGCGATTGCCATCCTTCATCGCAAAATAGCGCCGCTCCATCTCGTCGATGAAATCGGCCTTGTCCATGACGACCTCGGGTGCCTGTACGCGTTCGACCGCGTCGAAGGGCAGGCCGCGGTGCATGACAAACTGCTTTGCGAACATAGAGAACGCCGTGTTGACGCTCATGCCCAGATTCGATGCGATACGCTGCATTTCATCGCGCGTGTCTTTGTCGATGCGGACTTTCAGCTCGACTGTTGCCATAACATACCTCCCGTTCGATTGCCATATACCCTAAGTATACCCATGATGGGTGTATATATGGGTACATACTGTGCTCTTCGACGCGGTGTCGATGTACCGGCGTTTTGGATATTCCGCACAAAATAGGATGTCCCAATAATTGGGATTTGCTGCAAACGCGCTGGTAGAACCGCATGGAATCGAAATGCGCACAGGTTGAGGGCATGGGATGGATGCCTACAATGGAGGAAGGGGCGAAGAGACGGCCGCGGGTGCCGGCGCCCGGCGGGAGGACGCTGCGAACGTGGGAGGGAACGCCGTGCAGAACACGGGTGCGCAAAGCGCGGGAACGCAAGGCGCGGGAGCACGGGACGGGGCGGTGCCGGGCGCGGGGGAGCATGCCGCGCGGCGTCGCATGTTCGGCCGCCGCGACCTGTGGGCGCTCGCGGCGGCCCTGGCATTCTTCTGGCCGTCGGTCCACCACGAGGTCATGTTCCCGGTGACGATCATCTACCGCCATGCGGAAAGCGCGTTCCCGTTTCCCCTCCACGTGCTCTATCTGGTGCTCGTGCTGGCGGTGGCCGTAGCCGTGGCCGTCGGGATGCGCCGCGCCGTTCCGCGGCCGTCTTGGGCGTATGCGTGCGGGCTGCTCGGAGGGGCGGGCGGCTTTCTCATCCTGCGGGTGACCTTTGACCAGAGCCTGCCCCAGGCGCTTGCGGCGGGTGTCGCCATCGCGTGCTTCGCCGCCTATGTGGGAGGCTTTTTTGTGCTCGTCTTTGCGCAGCTCAGCCGCCTTGAACCCCGTCCGGCTCTGGTGGCGGTGCTCGTCTCGTACGCGGCGTTTTGCCTGCTGCGGCTGGTGGAGTGCTCGACGGGGCTGCGCGTGCCCGCAGGCGTGGCGCTCTTCCCCCTGGTATCGGGCGTGCTGCTGGCCCGCGTGCGCGGCGACGCGCTCCAGCCCGACGCCGTCCCGTCCGAGGCTGCGCGGGCCGACAGCCCCCAGCCCGGCGAGACCCCGCGTCCGGCGCCGTTCGCGTGCTTTCTGCCCTGGCCGCTCATCGGGGCCTGCGTCGCCTTCATCTATCTGGCCGTGATGGGCACGATTGCCTTCAACCTCCAGGCGTCGTGGGCGGAGCTTCCCAGCTCACGGGTGTACATCTACCTGTTCAACGGTATCGCGTGCGCCTTGGCCCTGGTGCTGTGCGCGCTGGTGCGCGACGCGCGGCTCCTCATGCCCTGCGTGTTCTCGCTGTTCGCCCTGTACTTTGTGGCAGCCATCGCGGTGTCGCTGTTCCTCTCGTCGGACACGTTCAACTTCGGGAGCAGCCCGCTCATCGGGGTCAAGCTGGCCTTCGGCGTGCTGCTGCTGGTGGTGTGCGCCAAGGCGTGCAACCCGCGCCGCCGGCACGCGGCCCCGGTCGGCGTCATGGCCGTCGGCTGGCTCGGGGCGGCGTTCGCGGTGCCGGAGTTCGTCTCGTCGTACCAGCTGATGGCCGAGCGCTGCGCCGGCGCGCTGCCGGGTTTTGCGGAGGTGTTTTTGGTCGCCGCCGGGGCGTCGCTGGCGGTGATGACCGTGCTGGTGGTGTTCCTGCTGGTCCAGCTCATGCGCGCCCACGGTTCCGCCGACCGCCGCATCGAGGCGCGCGACAGCGCCGACCAGCAGGGCTTTGAGGACCGCATCCAGCGCGAGCTGGGCCTGACGCCGCGCGAGGCCCAGATCACCTACCTGCTGTGCCGCGGCAACAACGCCAAGGCCATCGCCAAGCTGGCGTTCATCTCGGAGTCCACGGTCTACACCACCATGAAGCGCATGTACCGCAAGCTCGGCATCCACTCCAAGCAGGAGCTCGTGGACCTGGTGATCGCGCGCGTGGGGCGCGTGGGGTAGCGGCGGGCGCAGAAGCCCGGGCGGAGAAACCCCTTAGCCCAGCAGCCGCGCCTGCTCGTCGAGCAGCTCGGCGTCGAAGCGCACAAAGGCGCGGGTCATGAGGGCCACGCCGCGGTAGAACTTGGTGCGGCAGGTCTGGTCCACGGCTCGGCAGAAGACGTCGATCCAGGCGGCCAGGTGGCTGTGGAGAAACTCCCGCTGGACGTCCACGCAGCGCAGCGCCTCCTGCCGGTCCTGCGCCTCGAAGGCCGCGGCGGCGCGGTCGGCCATCGTCGCCATGAACTCGCACTCGAACGAGAGGTGGTCCTCGGGCACGTTGAGCGTGGCGTCGGGCAGCACGCCCTCCTTGAGCATGGCCTTGTAGACGCGGTCGCGCGAGGGGCCCATGAGCAGGCCGGACTCGTCCAGGTACACGCTCTCGTAGGGCACCGCGCGGGCCTCGGCCCTGCCGGCGCCGGCCGCCAGGAACGTGTGCGCGTAGTCCACGGCGAGCTCCTCGCGCGTCGACGAGTTCACGTGGCGCAGGGCGCGCTCGATCTCTTTGGCGCCGCGCGCGAGCTCCTCGTCCAGCTCGGCGAAGGACGCGTAGTCCACCGCGGCCAGCGTGCGGATCTGCTCCTCGGTCAGCTCGGTGAAGTAGAGCGACCCCAGCATCCGGTAGACCTGGGCCCGCAGCGCGCAGGCAGTTGCAAACTCGCTCTGGCCGGCCTGCGCGCACTTCTCGGCCTGCCCGTCTTTCTCAGCCTGCTTGTCCATCGCGTTCTTCTCCATGGGCGCCTTCCTCGTTGGATGCCGGGTGTCTGGGCAAGAAGCCCAGGCGGGGAGGCCCGGGCGGCGGCGGGACCGCCGGGCCTCCCCAGGTGTGTTGTTCTCAAAACGGACGTGCGTCCGGGGCGCCCCGCGTGCGCGTCCGGCATGCGGGGCGCCCGGTGCCTGCGCGCGGTTTTACGCCTCGGGCTCGCAGAGCGTGTTGCTCGCGTTGGTGTCGTGGCTGGCCTCGGTGCCGTGCCACGCGCAGTACTTGGGCGAGAGCAGGTAGATCGTCGTGGGGTGGTTGCCGAAATCCTCCAGCTGGTGCA
>NZ_JBJEHW010000079.1:11333-17740 GCF_051876455.1 Parafannyhessea sp. | reverse complement strand
CCAATAATGGACGGGGGTACCGCACCGCATCGCGCGGGCGGCGCCCCCGTCTTTCGCTTGGCTTGAACGTGGCCGGGCGGGACAGCCGACCTTGGGTCGTGACGTCAGAGCGTGCGATAGGTGGGAATGCCCAGCCGACGCAGCTTGTCCAGCACCACGGGATCCTGCGTGTCCGTGATGACCGCAGAGAAGTCGTTGAGCGACGCGAAGCGGAACATGCCCTTCTCCTCGAACTTCTGCGAGTCCGCGAGCAGGAACTTGTACGAGGCGTTGTGGATGACGCGCTCCTTGACGGAGCCGCTGTCGATGTTGTTGGACGTGACGGCCGCGTTGTCCAGGTCAACGCCGCTTGCGCCGATGAACGCCTTCGAGAAGAGCAGCGGCTCCAGCAGGCTGATCGTCGTGTCCCCAACAAAGCCGTTGAGCTGCACGTTGAGGTAGCCGCCCGTGCCGAGCGCGGTGACGTGGTCCAGGTTCGAGAGCTTCTGCAGCACCTCGATCATGTTGGTCGTGACGATGACCTGCTTGTCGCCCCTCGCGATGAAGTCCGCGAGGAACGAGTTCGTGCGCGAGATGTCGAGGAAGATGGAGTCGCCACTGTGGATCTCGAGGTAGGCGCGCTGTGCGACCGCGATGCGGCCAAGGTCCTCGTGGTCGGTAGGCGCCGGCGAGGGGGAGGGGCCGCTCTTCTCGCCCGTGGTATGGGAGCCTGGCGCGGCGGGGGCTCCAGATTGGTCTGGTCCCTGCGAGGCTGAAGGCGAGGAATCTGCGGAATCGGCATCGGATGCGGGAATGCTCGTGGCGCCGCCGTAGACGCGGATGCACTTGCCTTCCTTCGCGAGTGCCTGCAGGTCCTTGCGTATGCTGTCCGGCCCTACGCCAAAGCGCTCTGCGAGCTTATCGACCTCCACCCTTCCGTAGAGGTCGAGAAGCTCGAGAATCTCTGTCCTGCGCTCTCGGCGAAACACCAGTTCGCCCTGCCCTTCCGTGTGGTGAGTCGTGGGTCGTTAACGTTGAAACCCGTCAAGGATATGCCAGGAAAATGTCAACCTTGCGGGTGGCTTCGTAAGCAACACACCATTATTGTTCCCCGAAGCTTAAGGGGGTGGCAAGAACAATCTGGAATAAGTTGGAAATTTCTGGAAGATAGTTCTTGCAAAGTTGGAAAAATCGGGAATAGAATGTGTTCGTTCTAAGAAACGTGCAGGGTAAGGTTTGAAGAATCAAATGTGAAGAAGTACGACCTTCACACCTTGTCCACGCCAACACGAGGAGCTCACATGGCGCTAACAATGAAGGACATGCTCAAGCGCGAGAACGTCCAGATCGTGGAGTCCTGCAAGGACTGGAAGGACGCCGTGCACGTCGCCGTGCAGCCGCTCGTGGATGGGGGCTACGTCAAGCCCGAGTACATCGACGGCATCATCGAGAACGCCGAGAAGCTGGGTCCCTACTTCGTGCTCGTTCCGGACCTCGCACTGCTGCACGCCCGCCCCGAGCAGGGCGCGATCAAGAAGCAGCTCGCCGTCACCGTCCTGCGCAAGGGCGTCGAGTTCAAGAAGGGCGAGCCCTGCCGCGTGCTCGTCACGCTCGCGGCGGAGGACTCCGACTCCCACATCGACGTCATGAGGATTCTCGCCAACATGTTCGCGGACCCCGCGAACATCGAGAAGGTCGCGACTGCCGAGACGGCAGACGACGTTTACAGCCTGTTCGTCAACTTCCCGTCTGACTAGCGGAGCGGCAAGGAAGTTGCGGTTGGGAAATAGCGGTACGCAAGTAATGGTTCTCGAATAAGGGGGAAACATGGCAGTACTCGACTTTATTGTCAACATTCTGTCGACGCCGGCTATCCTGGTCGGCCTCCTCGCCCTTCTCGGCCTTGTCCTCCAGGGCAAGCCGGTGGAGGACGTTCTGAAGGGCACGATCAAGACGATCGTGGGCTTCCTCGTTCTGTCCGCAGGCTCTGCGTTCCTGCAGTCCGACTCCCTGCTCGCCTTTGGCCAGGTGTTCAACTACGCCTTCAACATGCAGGGCGTCGTCCCCAACAATGAGGCAGTCGTCGCCGACGCACTCAAGAACTTCGGTTCTGACTCCGCTATCGTCATGGCGATCGGCATGGTCCTCAACATCGTCCTCGCCCGCTTCTCCCGCATGCCGTACATCTTCCTGACCGGCCACCACACCCTGTACATGGCCTGCATGCTGACCGTCATCCTCGGCGGCGCCGGCGGACTCACCGGTCCCGCGCTGTGGCTCGCCGCTGGCTGCATCCTCGGCTTCATCATGGTCGTCTCTCCTGCGTACTGCCAGGTGACCTATAGGAAGGTCACGGGTGGGGACGCCATCGCCCTCGGCCACTTTGGCGGCATCGGCTACTGGTTCGCAGGCCAGGTCGGCAAGCTCTTCGCCAAGGATCCCAACCGCAAGAGCACCGAGGAGGTCAACTTCTCCAAGCGCCTCATCTTCCTGCGTGACACCACCGTCTCCATCGGCATCACCATGTTCTTCCTGTTCTTCATCGTGACCGCCGTCGCCGTCGCCCGTGGCATCCTCAACGTCGACCCGACCAAGGATGCGTACTCCTACCTCGGCGTCCTGCTCAACTACAACCAGGAGACCACCACTAACTGGGTCGTTTGGTGCATCACCTCTGGCCTGAGCTTCTCCGGTGGCGTCTACATCATCCTTTCCGGCGTCCGCCTGATCATCGGCGAGATCGTCCCCGCCTTCAAGGGCATCGCCGACAAGCTCGTCCCCGGCGCCAAGCCCGCCCTGGACTGCCCTGTCGCCTTCACCTATGCTCCTAACGCCGTCATCATCGGCTTCATCTCCTCGTTCGTCGGCGGCATCGTCGGCCTGGCCATCCTCGTCGGCGTCAACGCGGCCTTCCCCGTCGCCCTCATCCTCCCGGGCGTCGTGCCCCACTTCTTCTGCGGCGCTACCGCAGGCGTCTTCGGCAACGCCGAGGGTGGCCTCAAGGGCTGCATCGCTGGTGCCTTTGCACACGGCCTGCTGATCACCTTCCTGCCCGCCATCTGCATGCCGGTCTTCACGGCACTCGGCTACACCGGCACGACCTTCTCCGACGCCGACTTCTCGTGGCTGGGCATCGTGTTCGGCAACCTGGTGCACGTCGCCAGTGGCGGACTCCTCGTCGCGATCTGCGTCGTGATCTACCTGATCCCGATCATCTACAACTTCGTGGCTCCCAAGAAGGAGGCCGCAAAGGCGTAGGCTTTGCACCTGCCACGGTAGTCTCTAGCTGCTAGGCTTCGGGGCCGGGGACCGATGGTTCCCGGCCCCGTGTCTAGTTGTGTGGTCTGTTACGAGCCTTGGACGGTAGCCGCCTCAGAGCAAGGGCCACGTGGGTACCATTACAAGAGAAATGCGCCTGCCGCCATTGGGGCGCCGGGCTTCTCGAAAAAGGAGAATGCAAGATGGCTATTCGTAAGATCCTGTGCTGCTGCGGTTCCGGTCTTGGCTCCAGCCTCATCGTTCACATGAACACCGAGGAGGTCTGCAAGAAGCTCGGCCACCCCGAGATCGAGGTCGACCACTCCACCATCTCGGACATCCACGAGGGCGCGGCTGACCTCTTCGTCGTCGGCGGCGACCTGGCGGACTTCGTCAACAACGTCCCTGACGACAAGAAGATCGTCCTCAAGAACATCCTCGACAAGAACGAGCTCGAGGAGAAGCTGAAGGCTCACCTGGGATAGCACCTATTGGCCAGGCACCCGCGGCCTGGCCACTTTTTTATCGCGATTACCCAAAGGAGAAAGATGGAAGAGAAGCAGTACAAGGACATCAAGCTCCTTGCCGCCAAGGTCCGCCGCGACGTCGTGGCGATGCTGCAGCACCGTGGCTACGGCCACGTGGGCGGCTCGCTCTCGCTCGTCGAGGCCTATGCGGTCCTCTACGGCAAGCAAATGAAGTACGACCCCAAGAACCCCAAGTGGGAGGAGCGCGACCGCATCGTCCTCTCCAAGGGCCATGCAGGCCCCGTCGCCTACTCGACGCTGGCCGAGGTCGGCTTCTTCCCGACGGACTGGCTGTTCACCCTCAACGACGGCGGCACCAGGCTGCCGTCCCACACCGACCGCCTCAAGACGCCGGGCATCGACGCCACCACGGGCTCGCTCGGCCAGGGTACGTCAGAGGCCGTGGGCATCGCCCTCGCGCTGCAGAAGAAGAAGTCCGACTCCTACACCTACCTCTTCGTGGGTGACGGCGAGCTGAACGAGGGCCAGTGCTGGGAGTCCTTCCAGTTTGCCGCGGCGCACGGGCTCAGCAACCTCATCGTGTTCATCGACGACAACAAGCGTCAGCTCGATGGCTGGACCAAGGACGTCATGAACCCATTCGACATCGCCGCGAAGATGCGCGCCTTCGGCTTCAACACCCAGAAGGTCGACGGCCAGGACATCGAGGCCGTCGACGCCGCGATAACCGAGGCCAAGTGCAACAAGAAGTCGGCCAACTGCATCGTGCTCGACACCGTGAAGGGCGCGGGCATCCCGTACTTCGAGCAGGCCGAGTCCAACCACTCCATGAAGTGGAACAACGACGAGATCAACAAGGCGACCGACGAGGCGATCAAGGAGCTCAACGAGAAGATCGAGAGGGGTGAGGCGTAATGTTCAAGCTGGCTGACGACTTTGGTGCCCCGGGCACCCCGTACCGCGACGCCTTCAACAACACCCTCATCGACGTGATGAAGGAGAACGACAAGGTCTACATGCTCGAGGCCGACCTCGGCGGCGCCTCCGGCACCCTCAAGATCCAGAAGGAGATGCCGGACCGCTTCGTGGAGATGGGCATCTCGGAGCAGGACATGATGGGCACAGCCGCGGGCATGAGCTCCGAGGGCCTCGTCCCCTTCGTCCACACCTTCGGCCCCTTCGCAACGCGCCGAGCCTTCGACCAGGTCTACCTGTCCGGCGGCTACGCGCACAACACGATCAACATCTGGGGCTCCGACCCCGGCTTCACGGTGGGCGCAAACGGCGGCACCCATACCACGTGGGAGGACATGGCGCTCATGCGCACCATCCCCGGCGCCGTGGTGTGCGATGCGGCCGACTCCGTGCAGATGGCCTGGATCGTCCGCGAGTTTGCCAAGACCCCCGGCATCAACTACGTGCGCGCGGGCCGCAAGGCGTCGTTCAACGTGTACGCCGAGGGCTCCACGTTCGAGCTCGGCCGCGGCAACGTCATCAAGCAGGGCACGGACGTCCTCATCGTGTCGCAGGGCCAGCTCCTCAAGGACGCGATGGAGGCAGCAAAGTCCCTGGATGCCCAGGGCCACTCGACCGAGGTCATCGACATGTTCTGCGTCAAGCCGCTCGACGTGGACCTGCTGCTGAGCGAGGCCAAGGGCAAGAAGGCAGTCGTGACCTTCGAGAACCACGGCGTCATCGGCGGCCTGGGCGACGCCTGCGCATCCGCCCTCATGGAGGCGGGCGTCTCCGTGCCGTTCAAGCGTCACGGCGTGACCGAGCGCTTCGGCCAGGTGGGCACCATGGACTGGCTGCAGAAGGAGTTCAAGCTGACCGCAGCGGACCTGGAGCAGACCGTCAAGGCGCTTCTCGCCTAGGCGTCTTTCACAAGGCTTCCCCGGCGGGGGAGAAGAACGCGAATGGGGCGCTCGCGGCCGTGTGCCGTGGGCGCCCCCATGCGTGGCCCGGCACGTTCGACCCACTCGCGCCGAGCCAAAAAAGAAGCCCGACAGCCAGGCTGCCGGGCGCATGCGCAATGGCGGAGGGAGAGGGATTCGAACCCTCGGTACGGGAACCCGCACGGCGGTTTTCAAGACCGCTGCATTCAACCACTCTGCCATCCCTCCGTGGCCAAGTGGATATATCCTAGCGAATAAGGGTTGCAAACGGTAGCGAGGACGTGCGGGGGAGGCGGCATTTGGCAGAGCGGGCGGACGCGGCCGCAAGGACGCAGGACGAGAAGTACATGGCCATCGCGCTCGAGGAGGCAGCGCGGGCCGCGGCGGAGGACGAGGTGCCGATTGGCGCCGTCGTCGTGTGCGACGGCGAGGTCGTCGCACACGCCCACAACCGCCGCGAGCTGGACGAGGACCCGTCCGCGCACGCGGAGTTCAAGGCCATGGTGGACGCCTCGCGCCGCCTGGGCCGCTGGCGGCTCACGGGCTGCACGGTGTACGTGACGCTGGAGCCCTGCCTCATGTGCGCGGGGCTCATGGTGAACGCGCGCGTGGACCGCTGCGTCTACGGCGCGCCGGACCCCAAGGGCGGCGCCCTGGGCACGCTGTACGACGTGAGCCACGACCCCCGGCTCAACCACGAGTTCGAGGTGACCTCGGGTGTGCTGCGGGACGAGTGCGCGGACGTGCTGCGCACGTTCTTCCGGGCAAAGCGTGCCGCAAGGAAGCG
>NZ_JBJEHW010000079.1:0-11233 GCF_051876455.1 Parafannyhessea sp. | reverse complement strand
AGTGCGCGGACGTGCTGCGCACGTTCTTCCGGGCAAAGCGTGCCGCAAGGAAGCGTGCCGCGGCGGGTGCCTCCGCCGCCAGCCCCGCCGACACGCCAGAGGGCGAACGATGATGCCTTTTTGCGGCACGGAAGGTTTCGTTTTTCTCGCCAGTCGGTTATCTTTCATATGGCTTACATTTGCGTAGTCGGAAAGGCGCGCGCCACCGCGCGGCTGGGCCTGCCGGCGCTGCGACGGGGGAGCACGAATGAAAGAGTGGTTTGACGCGAACGACGTTCGCGAGGCTCGCGAGAGGATCAGGCCCTGGGTGCGCGAGACGCCGCTCGAGCAGTCGATCTACCTTGACTACGCGGACCGCAACTATCAGTTCAAGCTCGAGAGCCAGCAGGTTGGCAAGAGCTTCAAGTTCCGCGGCGCGCTCAACACCATATCGCAGCTGTCGGAAAGCGAGCGCCGCCACGGCGTGGGCACCGTCTCGACCGGAAACCACGGCGTCGCGGTTGCCATCGCGGCGCGCCTGCTGGGCATCCAGGACTGCTCCGTGGTGGTGCCTCTGGGCACGCCGCACGCCAAGACCGACCGCATCCGCTTCTACGGCGCCCGTTCCATGATGCTGGGCGCGGACTACGACGACGCCCTGACGCTGGGCCTCAACTACATAGACCGCTCCGAGATGTTCTACGTGGACCCGTACGAGCACGACCCGCGCATCTACGCGGGCCAGGGCACCATCGGGCTCGAGATCATGGAGCAGAACCCCGACGTGGACACCATCGTGGTGCCCATCGGCGGAGGCGGGCTGTGCACCGGCATCGCCGTGGCGGCCAAGTCCATCAAGCCAGACGTGCGCATCATCGGCGTGCAGACGGCCGCGTGCCCCGCGATGGTGGCCTCGATCGAGGACGGCACCTGCTACAACCGCTTTCCCACCGAGGGCGACACGGTGTGCGAGGCCATCGTGGGCGGCGTGGGCGAGATCGCCTTCGAGATGCTGCCCAACCTGATTGACGACATCGTGGTGGTGAGCGAGAAGAGCATCCGCTCCGCGTTCAAGTTCATGATCGAGCGCGAGCAGCTCTCCGTCGAGGCGGGCAGCGCCATGGTCGTGGCGGCCGTGCGCGAGTTCCCCGAGCGCGTGGGCGGCAAGAACGTGGCCCTGGTCATCAGCGGCGGCAACCTGGACATCAACATCCTGACGTCCGTGCTGCAGGAGGACTTTGACGACTAGCGGCGGGCTTTAGGCCCGGGCGTTGGCCGCGGACCGCGGCAAAGGCGGCGCGACCTCCCTGCCCGCTGGGGCGCTACACCACGCGGAAGATGAAGAAGTCAAGGTAGTGGGTCTCGGGCACGCCCCACAGGATGGGGTGGTCCGGCGCCTGCTGACGCTCCTCGACCTGCATGAGCTGCACGTTTGCCTTGTGCGCGGCATCCGCGATGGCCTTGGCCAGCAGGTCGCGCGTCATGAAGTGGCTGCAGCTGCACGTGGCCAGGTAGCCGCCGCGGGGCAGCAGGCGCATGGCCTCGTAGTTGATCTCGCGGTAGCCGTGGGCGGCGTTGCGCACGGTGCCGCGGCTCTTGGTGAAGGCCGGCGGGTCCAGCACGACGAGGTCGAAGGGGCCGCCCTCGCCCTGCATGAGCTGGCGGTCCTCGCGCAGGCGCGGCAGGTACTCGAGCACGTTTGCGCAGGTGAAGCCCATGCGCGGCGTGCCGTCGGGCGCAACGTCCAGCCCGTTGAGGCGGGCGTTCTCGCGCGCGAGGTCGATCGCCGTCTGGCTTACGTCCACGCAGCGCACGAACTCCGCGCCGGCACGCGCGGCTCCCAGGCCAAACGGCCCCACGTGGCAGAAGCAGTCGAGCACGCGGCGACCGCGCGCGATGTGCTGCACGGCGCGACGGTTGTACTTCTGATCCAGGAAGAAGCCGGTCTTCTGGCTGTTCTCCAGGTCGAGGTCAAACGCGATGCCGTTCTCGTGCGCGAGCACGCGGGCGCTGTCCGGCGTGGCCAGGCCGCAGACGGCCGGGCTCACGAGTTGCCTGACCTCTGCCGCAACGGCGCCGGGTGCAGAAAAGTCGTAGTAGCCCTTCTGCAGCGGGAGGCCCTCCTTGGCGCGGGCGGGGGAGTCGTTGCGCTGGTAGATGCCGCGTATGGACTGGCCGTCCGCGGCGAGCACGTCCACCAGCAGCGGAAAGATCACGGGCCGCAGGCGCTGCATGCCCACGGTGCCCACCTGCGCCACCAGGACGTCCTCGTAGCGGTCGACCACGAGGCCGGGGAAGCCGTCAGCCTCGCTAAAGATGACGCGGCAGCAGTTGGTGTCGGGCTCGCAGCCGGGAAGCGCGAGCGAGCCCATGGTCACCTTGCGGTGCTCCCACGCCCACTGGACCTTGCGCTGCCAAAAGGCGGCGTCAAAGCGGTCGTTCGCGTTCCTGCTCACCACGCGCACGCGGATCTTGCTCAAGAGCGAGATGAGTCCCGTGCCGTGGTAGCCGCCCTTCTCGTCCATCACGTCCACCACGTCGCCGTTTTGGGCCTCGCGCCCGTCCGTGGGGGCGCCCTCCATGCGCAGCACCTCGCCCTCGAACACCCACGGGTGGCCGCCGTTGAGCGCGCGCACCGCCTTCTTGGTGACGATTACCTGCGGAAACGGGCGAAGCTGCCTCATGCGATGCTCCTGGTACGGTACGAGTGTTTATGAACGGGCGAGAAGTTCGCGGCGCCTCGTCTGGCGCGGCGCCGCGGGTGCGACCGATGCGAGCGGTGTGCGGCCGGATTAGTAGTGCCTGCCGTAGCGGCCGCCGGAGATGCCGCGGCCGCGTGCGCGCGAGCCGTTGAAGAGGCTGCGCGTGGGCTTGTTGGTGCTGCGGCCGGGGTTGGGCACGATGCGCGTGGAGTCGTAGTCGAAGCCCTCGAGGTCCCACGTGGGCACGAGCTTGTGCGTGAAGTACTCAATCTCGCGCAGGGGGCTGATCTCATCCGGCGCAACAAAGGTAAACGCAAGGCCGCTGTGGCCGGCGCGTCCCGTGCGGCCGATGCGGTGCACGTAGTCCTCCGGGTCCATGGGCACGTCGAAGTTGACGACGGCGTCGATTCCGGAGACGTCGATCCCGCGGCTCATGACGTCGGTCGCGACGAGGACCTGCACCTCCGCCGCGCGGAAGCGCTCGAGCGCCCGGTCGCGCTCGCGCTGGTTGCGGCCGGAATGCATGAAGTCGGACTTGAAGCCGGCGCGCCTGAGCATCTGCGCGACCTCGTCCACGCGGGTCTTGGTGCGGCAGAACACGAGCACGCGCTCCGGGTCGTAGCGGCGCAGCAGCGCCTCGAGCAGCTGCAGCTTCTGGCCCTGCGTGACGGGGCAGAGGTGCTCCTCCACCGTGTCGGCCGTCTGGCCCACGCGCGCGATCTCGACCGTGGCGGGGTCCTTGAGCATGGCGTCCACCGTGCCCTTGATGGAGGGCGGGATGGTGGCCGAGAAGAGCAGGGTCTGGCGCTCGCGGGGCAGTGCGGCCACGATGCGGCGCACGCTGGGCCAGAAGCCCATGTCGAGCATGCGGTCGGCCTCGTCGAGCACGAAGACCTTGACGTCCCTGAGGCTCAGGTGGCCGTGCTCCATGAGGTCGAGCAGACGGCCCGGCGTGGCCACGAGCAGGTCGCAGCCATCCTCGAGCCTGCGGATCTGGCGGTCGAGCTTGGTGCCGCCCATCACGACGACGGCCGTCTGGCCCGTCTTCTGGCACACGACGGAGACGACGTCCTCGATCTGCTGGGCGAGCTCGCGCGTGGGGGTCACGACGAGCGCGAACGGCCCGAAGGGATGCGCGTTGGGGTTGGGCGCGAGGTCCACGTCGCTCTTGCGGCCGCGCCTGCGGGAGCGGCGGCGCTTGGGCGCGCCGGGCTTGGTGTCGCTGGCGGCCGCCGCGCGCTTGGCGCCGGGCTTGGACTTGGCGCGCGAGCCGGGCTTTGCGCCGGCCTTGGGCTTGGATGCGGATGCGTCCTTTGCACTGGCGGATGTCGCCTCGGCCTTGCCCGCGCCGGCGGCCGCCTTCTTGTGGTGGCGGCGCCTCGTGCGGTGGAGGCCCTGGATGTTGCCCTGTGCGTCGACCCCGGCCGAGGTGGAGGCGCTTCCGTCGTCGGCGGCGTCCGCGAGGACGTCCGGGCCGTCGGGCTGCGGGCCTTCCGCGGCGGGGGAGCCTGGCTTGGCATCGGGCGCGGGGGACGAGGGCGCGTCCTTCTCGCCCGCGGGCTTGTCCTGCGCGGCGAGGCGTGCCTGCTCCTCGCGCGCCGCACGGGAGTACGGCTCGATGAGCTGCAGGATCGGCAGCGCGAAAGCGGCCGTCTTGCCCGTGCCGGTCTGTGCGGACGCGATGACGTCGCGGCCGGCGAGCACCAGCGGGATGGCCTGCTCCTGGACGGGGGTTGGTGTGGTGAAGCCCAGGGCCTCGACGCCCTGGAGGATGTGCTCGTCTAGCCCGAGCTCGGCAAATGTCTTGTTCATGCCCCCAAGTATCCACCATCTGGGCGCTTTCTGCACGCCAACTGCGGCTTTGCCGTGTGCCGCACACAATAAGCGCAGGTAGCGGCCGTGTCGCGGCGCCCGCGGGCCGGGTTGCGCCCAACGTTGGGAATCACGCGCGCGAGGTTGGGTAAAGTTGGTAAGGTATTGAGGTTGAACGCTATTTGAACGCCGGTGGCCACCGGAAGACGGGCGACCGCGGCGGATGGAAAGGCAGTGTCCCCGTGTGTAGGAAAGCCATCTGGGTGCAGGACGGCATGGTGCTTCGAATGCGCTAGCGTCACGCAAGGTTGGCCCGTTGCGTGACGGTCTTCGCGAGGGCCACTGGCACGGGTTCAGACGGGCGCAAGGCGCCAACACCCGCGCCGCACAGACGCAACGCCTACGCTAGGAGAAGAGCATGCCAATCAACATTCCGGACGGGCTTCCCGCCAAGAAGATCCTGCACCAGGAGCGCATCTTCGCGCTCGAGGAGGAGGCCGCGACCGAGCAGCAGATCCGTCCGCTCGAGGTCGCGATCCTGAACCTCATGCCCACCAAGATCGAGACCGAGACCCAGATCCTGAGGCTCATCTCCAAGTCGCCGCTGCAGGTCAACTGCGACTTCATGCGCGTGTCGAGCCACGAGTCCAAGAACACGCCCGAGGACCACCTGGTCAAGTTCTACCAGACGTTTGACGAGCTCAAGGGCAACAACTACGACGGCCTCATCATCACGGGGGCGCCCGTGGAGCAGATGCCCTTCGAGGAGGTCGACTACTGGGACGAGCTCTGCCGCATCATCGACTGGAGCCAGGAGCACGTGCTCAGCACCATGTACCTGTGCTGGGGCGCCATGGCCGGCCTGTGGCACCTGTACGGCATCCCCAAGCGCCAGCTGGGCAGCAAGCTGTTTGGCGTCTTCCAGCAGCGCCTGTGCGACGAGTACAGCTTCCTCACCAACGGCTTTGACGAGGTGCACAACATGCCGCACTCGCGCCACGCCGCCATCGACACGAACGAGCTCGCCAAGCACCCCGAGCTGCACGTGCTCTCGGAGAGCTTCAAGACGGGCCCGGCGCTCCTGGCCACGCGCGACTTCCACGAGATCTACGTGACCGGCCACTTTGAGTACGGTCGCGACACCCTGGCAAACGAGTTCTGGCGCGACTTCAAGAAGGGCCTGCCCATCAACGTGCCCGAGAACTACTTCCCGCACGACGACCCCGAGCAGCAGCCCCTCTTTACCTGGCGCGCCCACGCCAACCTGCTGTACCGCAACTGGCTCAACTGGGTGTACCAGATGACGCCGTACGAGCTGGAGAGGATCCCCGAGGCGATAAAGAGCCTCAAGGCCTCCAGCGACGGCATGGTGGACAAGTTCGAGGCATAGCTCTTCTCGCCCATAGCACTTCTCGTCCGCAAGGAGGACAGCGTGACCATCGTCGACATGCTGCGCAACAACGCGGCCACGTACCCGACCGAGACGGCGCTCGTCGAGGTCAACCCCGAGGTTCGCGAGAACCGCCACGTGACGTGGCGCGAGTACGAGCTGGTGGAGAACACGGAGGACGAGCCGTTCCGCCGCGAGATGACCTGGCAGGTGTTTGACGAGCAGGCCAACCGCTTCGCGAACCTGCTGCTCTCGCGCGGGGTGCACAAGGGCGACAAGGTCGCGCTCCTGCTCTACAACTGCATCGAGTGGCTGCCGCTCTACTTTGGCATCCTCAAGAGCGGCGCCACCGTGGTGCCGCTCAACTTCCGCTACGCTCCGGACGAGATCGAGTATTGCATAAAGAAGGCCGATGCCGACATCCTGGTATTTGGCCCCGAGTTCATTGGCCGCGTGGAGCAGATCGTGCCGAGGATCCAACGCGGGCGCCTGCTGTTCTATGTGGGCGACGACTGCCCCACCTGGGCGGAGAGCTACCGCGAGCTGGCGCAGCTCTGCTCCAGCGCCGACCCGATGGTCCCGCTCTCCGAGGACGAGGACGCCGCGATCTACTTCAGCTCGGGCACCACGGGCTTCCCCAAGGCGATCCTGCACCACCACAGCAGCCTGACGCAGGCGGCCGAGATGGAGGCCGTGCACCACAAGACCACGCACGAGGACGTGTTCCTCTGCATCCCGCCGCTGTATCACACCGGCGCCATGATGCACTGGCTGGGCTCGCTCAGCGTGGGCGGGCGCGGCGTGCTGCTGCGCGGCGTGAGCCCCAAGACCATCCTGGGCACCGTGTCCAAGGAGCGCTGCACCATCGTCTGGCTGCTGGTCCCCTGGGCGCAGGACATCCTGCTCGCCATCGAGGAGGGCACCGTCACGCTGAGCGACTACCACCTCGACCAGTGGCGCCTCATGCACATTGGCGCGCAGCCGGTGCCCAAGAGCCTCATCCGCCGCTGGAGGCAAGTCTTCCCCAACCACCAGTACGACACCAACTACGGCCTGTCCGAATCCACGGGCCCCGGCTGCGTGCACCTGGGGCTCGAGAACATCGACCACGTGGGCGCCATCGGCGTGCCCGGCTACCGCTGGCAGTGCAAGATCGTGGACGAGAAGGACGAGCCCGTGGAGCAGGGGGCCGTGGGCGAGCTGTGCGTCAAGGGCCCGGGCCTGATGGAGTGCTACTACAAGGACCCCGCCGCCACGGCCGAGGCACTGCGGGGCGGCTGGCTCCACACCGGCGACATGGCGCGGCAGGACGAGGACGGCTTCTACTGGCTGGTGGACCGCAAGAAGGACGTCATCATCACGGGCGGCGAGAACCTCTATCCCGTGCAGATAGAGGACTTCATGAGCGGCTGCGAGGCCATCCAGGACGTGGCCGTGATCGGCCTGCCCGACGAGCGCCTGGGCGAGATCGCGGCGGCCGTGGTGCAGCTCAAGCCCGAGTACGTGGGCAAGGTGCAGGAATCCGACATAGACGAGTTCTGCCTGGGCCTGCCGCGCTACAAGCGCCCGCGCCGCATCATCTTCGCGGACGTGCCGCGCAATCCCACCGGCAAGATCGAGAAGCCGCTGCTGCGCAAGCGCTACGGGGCAACGGAGCTCGTGGCGAGGGAGAACCAGGCCTAGCGGGCCGCGGGGCCACGGCCCCGGCGGCATTGCGATCAATGGCGGGGCGAGAGGGGCGGGGGTACGTCCTTCTCGCCCCGCTCCATACCGCCGCCTTCGCTTGGCAGAATGATTAGCGTTTGCTGGCCAACGTGCCCCGAATCGTGTGTTCCGAAAACGTTTCCAGTCCGTTCACACAAAATGTCTCCGCATTCTATAAAATGAGCACAGTCGTAATGCGACGTAGGCCCGGGGCCCTGGCGCCCCCGGCCGACAAGACGAAGGAGAGAACATGTCCGAAGCCCCCGAGACAAAAGCTCCGCAGGTCGACGCGCCCGTGTACGATGACGGACCGGCTATCGTCGTTCACAGCGACGACGAGATCGACGCGAAGCTCGCGCAGATGCGCGAGGCCCAGAAGAAGTACGCGACCTACACCCAGGAGCAGGTCGACAAGATCTTCAAGGCGGCCGCCCTTGCCGCGAACAAGGCCCGTATCCCCCTGGCTCAGCTTGCCTACGACGAGACCGGCTACGGCGTCGTCGAGGACAAGGTCATCAAGAACCACTTCGCGGCCGAGTTCGTGTACAACAAGTACCGCTACACCAAGACCTGCGGCGTGATCGAGGAGGACAAGGCCTACGGCATGACCAAGATCGCCGAGCCCCTCGGCGTCGTGGCCGCGGTCATCCCGACCACCAACCCCACGTCCACCGCGATCTTCAAGTCGCTGCTCTGCCTCAAGACCCGCAACGCCATCATGATTAGCCCGCACCCGCGCGCCAAGAAGTGCACCACCGAGGCCGCTCGCGTCGTGCTCGAGGCAGCGGTCGAGGCCGGCGCCCCCGAGGGCATCATCGGCTGGATCGAGAAGCCGTCGCTGGTCGCCACCAACACGCTCATGTCCGACGCCGACATCATCCTCGCCACGGGCGGCCCGGGCATGGTCAACGCGGCCTACAGCTCCGGCACCCCGGCGCTCGGCGTCGGCCCGGGCAACAACCCCGCCATCATCGACGACTCCGCCGACGTGGTGAACGCCGTCAACTCCATCATGCACTCCAAGACGTTCGACAACGGCATGATCTGCGCCACCGAGCAGAACGTCATCGTCCTCGACGGCGTCTACGACGCGGTCAAGGCAGAGTTCCAGAAGCGCGGCGCCTTCTTCCTGCAGGGTGAGGACATCGACAAGGTCGGCAACACCGTCATCGTCAACGGCGCCGTGAACGCCAAGATGGTCGGCCAGCCCGCGACCAAGATTGCCGCTGCCGCCGGCGTCGAGGTTCCCGCCTGGACCAAGATCCTCATCGGCGAGACCGAGTCCGTCGACCCCTCCAACCCCTGGGCGCACGAGAAGCTCACGACCATCCTCGGCATGTACCGCGCCAAGGACTTCGACGACGCCATCGCCAAGGCCTCCCGCCTCATCGCGGACGGCGGCTACGGCCACACGTCCTCGCTCTTCATCGACACGCGCGAGACCGAGAAGCTGCAGAAGCACGCCAACGCCATGAAGACCTGCCGCATCCTCATCAACACCCCGGCTGCGCAGGGCGGCATCGGCGACATCTACAACTTCCAGCTCACCCCCTCCCTCACGCTGGGCTGCGGCTCCTGGGGCGGCAACTCCTTCTCCGGCAACGTCGAGGTTCACCAGCTGCTCAACATCAAGTCGGTCGCAGAGAGGCGTGAGAACATGCTCTGGTTCCGTACCCCCGAGAAGGTCTACTTCAAGAAGGGCTGCATGCCCGTCGCCCTCCGCGAGCTCAAGGAGGTCTACGGCTGCAAGCGTGCCTTCATCGTCACGGACTCCTTCCTGTACAAGTCCGGCTTCACCAAGAAGATCGAGGAGCCGCTCGACAAGATGGGCATCGCGCACTCCAGCTTCTGGAGCATCTCGCCCGACCCCAAGCTCCAGGACGCCCAGAAGGGCGAGGAGCTGCTCCGCGCCTTCGAGCCTGACGTGATCATCGCCATCGGCGGCGGCTCCGCAATGGACGCCGGCAAGATCATGTGGACCATGTACGAGCACCCGGAGGAGAAGTTCGACGACATGGCCGTCGACTTCATGGACATCCGCAAGCGCGTCTACCGCTTCAAGAAGATGGGCGAGAAGGCCAAGTTCGTCGCGATCCCGACCTCCTCGGGCACCGGCTCCGAGGTCACGCCGTTCGCCATCATCACGGACGCCGAGACCGGCATCAAGTGGCCCATCACGGACTACGAGCTCATGCCGACCATGTCCATCGTCGACACCGACAACATGATGACGCAGCCCAAGGGCCTGACCTCCGCGTCCGGCATCGACGTCCTCACGCACGCCATGGAGGCCTTCGTCTCCATCATGGCGTCCGACTACACCGACGCCATCGCGCTCAAGGCCGCCAAGCTCGTGTTCGACTGGCTGCCCAAGGCCTACTCCGAGCCCACGAACGTCGAGGCCCGCGACCACATGGCCAACGCCTCCTGCCTCGCCGGCATGGCCTTCGCCAACGCCTTCCTCGGCCTCAACCACTCCATGGCCCACAAGCTCGGCGCCTACCACCACATCCCGCACGGCTGGGCCAACGCGGTCATCCTCACCCGCGTCGCCCGCTACAACGCGGCCGAGCGTCCGACCCGCATGGGCACGTTCTCGCAGTACCAGTACCCGCATGCCAAGGCGCGCTACGCCGAGATGGGCCGTTACTGCGGCTTCACCGGCAAGGATGACGACGAGGTGTTCGAGAACTTCATGAAGGGCATCGAGGACCTCAAGGACTTCATCGGCGTCAAGAAGACCATCGCCGACTACGGCGTGGACGAGAAGTACTTCCTCGACACGCTCGACGAGATGTCCGAGAACGCGTTCAACGACCAGTGCACCGGCGCGAACCCCCGCTACCCGCTCATCGCCGAGATCAAGTCGCTCTACCTGGACGCCTACTACGGACGCCCTGCGACCTCCTACGAGGACAAGGGCCTCACGATCCGCGACTCCGAGTAGCCTAGAGACGTTCAGCGAACCAAGATGAGGAGATGACTGCACCATGGAACTACCCAAGGACAAGAAGGTCATCAAGACCCGTCACAACAAGGTCGTCTATGACTGCGGCGACACGGTCGTAAAGGTCTTCAATGCCACGAAGCCGCACGCGGACGTCTTCAACGAGGCGCTGAACCTCGCCCGTGCCGACCAGGCCGGAATCGACGTGCCCAAGCTCGTCGAGGTCAGCAAGGTCGACGGCTCCTGGGCGCTCGCGACCAAGAAGGTCGAGGGCAAGACCATGCGCGAGCTCGTGGACGAGGACCCCTCCAAGCTTGACGAGGTCATGAAGGACTTCGTCAGCCTGCAGCTTGACATCCACAAGCACCGCAACGACCTTCTGAACCGCCAGAAGGACAAGTACACCCGCATGATCAACTCCGTGAGCGAGGTGCTCGACGAGTCCACCCGCTACGACCTGCTGATGCGTCTGGACGGCATGCCCAACCACCAGAAGATCTGCCACGGCGACTTCGTTCCCTCCAACGTGATCGTCCGCCCGGACGGCAGCTACTGCGTCTGCGACTGGGCGCACGCCAGCCAGGGCGACGGCTCCGCGGACTGCGCGGTGTCCTACCTGCACTTCAAGCTCAACGGCCAGGACGACTTCGCCAAGTCCTACCTCAACACCTACTGCGAGCTGCAGGGCACCACGGTCGA